>CAZYOX010000038.1:0-18385 GCA_964649285.1 uncultured Bryobacterales bacterium
GCCCTGTTCCTCAAAGACGAACTTCATGAGGAAGTTGACGCAAGCGATCGAACCGATTGATGCGGCGCTGCCGGCGACGAGCAACCAGAAGGACGGCGTGCCCACAAGGAACGAGAAACTGCGGGCCTGCTTGGCGGCCGCCGCTGCCGGCAATGATTGTGCGGCGGCGGTGGGGGCCTTGCCGTCCGGATGTTGCCCCACGTCTTCCGGTCTGTCCTTGAGGACGAACAGAGCGACCGGCCACGCCAACAGCAAAATGTAGCTCATCGTCTTGAGCGCTTCGGTGTACACCATCTGCGAGGCCACAAAGGGACCGATCTTGGTGCCCGCCCAACCAATCACCGCGACGCCGACATAGGCGATGCCCATCGCGCTGCCGCGTTTCTCCTTGTACCAGTTGGAAATGATGATCTGGTGCGGAATCGGGCCGGACAGAAAATATCCGAACATGTAGACGCACCAGGCCGCGTAGTACTCATAGGGGTTTCCGCTCAGCCGCCCGAACCATTGGAAGGCCCCGAAGGTGAGTCCCGTACCGATGATGATCAGCAACCGCGGACTGACGCGGGGGACGATGATGGGCCCGACCCAGATGCTCAACAGGACCGCAATCGGAGGGCCGGTGGTGACCAACTCCTGCGTCCAACCATGGCCGTCGCGGAAATAATCGAAGAAAAACGCGATGTTGTAATAGGGGAGTCCCGTGGAAATCCCAAATGTGAAGAAACACGCGGCGATGATCCAGGGTCCGGAAAACTTCTTGGGTCCGTTCATGATAGATTGACGGCCCAGTTTACCTAATTGGGCCGCTGGACCAGCGAAATTTCACAGGTGACCGTCGGGGAGTACACTAGGGCCGGGGGCGAAATCCAGGGCTGATTGCGGGACGTCTTCCAAGAAAATCATGAAATCGATCGGCATTTTGCTCGCTTCCGCGCTGCTCACGACGACGGCCTTCGCCCAGCCGGCTGACCTCAATGCCCGCCTGCGGACGTTGGCGCTGGCCCGCGATGCGCAATCCGTCGTGCAACTGCTGGAGCAATCCCGGCCTACGGCGGACACGAAGAGCGCTGAGTGGCTTGCCGGGGTCTCCTGGGCTGGCCGGGCGGCGAGTTTTGCCGGCGACTGGGCAACAGCGGAGCGCTACGCGCAGGAGGCCTACGACGGAGCCTCGGCCCTGCTGGCCGCTGGCGTCCGTATAGCCGGCAATCCCGACCTGGAGACCGCTGTGGGAGCCTCGGTCGAGGTTCTCGGTCAAGCGGCTGCGCAGACCGATCGCGGGGCTGCGGCAGCATTCCTAGCGGCGGAACGCGAGCGATTCCGCGGCACGCCAGTGGAGACCCGCATCCAGAAGAATTACTTGCTCTTCGGCCTGGAAGGAAAACCGATGCCGCCGCTAGCCGTCGACCGCTTTATCGGCAGGGAGCTGCCGCTTGAGATCGAAGGCAAGGTCGCCGTGTTCTTCTTCTGGGCGCACTGGTGCGGGGACTGCAAGGCCCAGATTCCGCGTCTAGAGCGATTGCACGCTCGCCATGCGGATCAAGGTCTGACGATTATCGGGCCGACGCGGCTCTACGGTTACGCCGCTGCAGGCGAGGAAGCCACGCCCGCGGAGGAGATCGCCTATATGGAGGGCCCGCGCCAGTTAGCGGATGCCTTGCCCGACTGGATGCCCCGTCCGCTTAGCAATACCAACTTCGTCAATTTCGGCATATCGACGACGCCCACGCTGGTTATTGTCGACCGCCAAGGCATCGTGCGCCACTATCATCCCGGTCAAATGAGCGACGAGCAGCTCGACGCTGCCGTGCGGCCGCTGCTCTGAGCCCTAGCCGGGCTATCCTCTGTGGATTGACCGCTCCGCGAACCAGCGTCGTGCTGCCTGTGCGTAACGGCGAACGGTATCTGGGCGCCGCGCTCGATTCTCTGCTGACGCAAACAGACAACGATTTCGAGGTCATCGCCGTCGATGACGCTTCGACCGACGCGACTCTGGCGCTGCTCCATCAACGAGCCGGCAATGACAATAGGCTGCGCGTTCTCTCGACCGCTCAGGGAGCGGAGCAAGGCATTGTCGCCGCGCTCAATCAAGGCATTGCCGCCGCGCAGGGGCGTTACATCGCCCGCATGGACGCGGACGACCTTTGCCGTCCTCAGCGTTTGCGCTTGCAGGCCGATTATTTGGACGCCCACGGGGGCGTTGGTCTGGTCTCCTCGCGGGTCGAATTCGCCGGCGACCGGCAAGCCCACCGTGGCTTGGCGCTATTCGTCGATTGGACGAACGAACTGCTGACGCCGGCTGATATCGCTCGAGCGCGTTTCGTGGAGACGCCCGTCATCCATCCGAGCGTTATGTTCAGGCGTGAGTTGATCGGGTTGTACGGCGGCTATCGCCCGGGCGATTTCCCGGAAGACTACGAGCTTTGGCTGCGTTGGCTCGACCGGGGCGTCAAGTTCGCCAAGCTTCCGCAGTTTCTGCTCGTATGGACCGAGCGCCCGGACCGTCTCACTCGGAGCGATCCTCGCTACGGCGTCGAGGCCTTCTTCCGCGTCAAGGCCCCCTATATCGCCCGCTGGCTCGCGGCGAACAATCCGGCCCATCCTCAGGTTGTGGTTTGGGGCGCGGGACGCACGGCTCGACGGCGTTTCGGCTATCTCGCGGCGGAGGGCGTTGAGCCCGCCTCCTACGTGGATATCGACCCTAAGAAGATCGGCTGGAAGATTGCAGGCGTTCCAGTCATCCCGGCGGACGAAATCCCTGCTGCTGCGTTTGTATTGATCTATGTCGGCAAGCGCGGCGCTCGCCGTCTGATCGAAGAATGCTTAGGAGATCGGCCCTATCTCTCCTGCGCGTAGGTCGACTCATTGACTCTGGTCCCGCACGTCGATACATTGGAGGAGCCAGCCCGATTGCGCGCTCGTAGCTCAGCTGGATAGAGCGTCTGGCTACGGACCAGAAGGCCGGGGGTTCGAATCCTCCCGAGCGCGCCATTTTCAATCAGTTCGGCCTTTTGCGGCCTCTCCGGCGAGCCCGGATTCGGCGCGCCGAGCGGCCTGCTAGGTGCTCTGACTGCACCCTCTCGTTAGCCTATTTTTGAGAAATAATCCGGCTAGCCGTTCAGCATCGGGGCGCAACTCGGCCGGTTCCGGATTCGGCCGAGTCGTGGCCGTCTTACGCGGTGGCTTTCCTAGCTGTGCGCTTAGAGGCGAGCACCCGCGTGGTGGCCGATATGACGTTTATATCCGCTCCCATATCGTCAAGCGATATTTGCTGGATGAGAGGGTCAGCGATCGCCGTGAGCGTGAAGTCTGTTCGTTCTTCTTCGCCCAAGGATTGGCTGAGCAATTTCGCCCCTTCTAGCTCGCCCAATTGTCTGGCAAGAGAGCGCGCCGTTCCGTAAGCAGCAATTTCGTAGTGCTCAGCTTTTGTGCCGCCGCGATCAAGGCCAGATCCGAGACGGACGATGGCTGACTTGAGCCGTCCTTTATCTTTTCCTCGCCTTCTTTGATGAGTCCCATCATCCCCTTACATGGTCTGGGCGCCGCTTTCTCTCCCAACAACTCAAGCACTGTGTGCAGCCGTTCAATTTGGCCTTCGGTTTCGACGAGATGCTTGTCGAAAGCCTCTTTCAGTTTGGGATGGGTCGCTGCCTTCGCCATCTTCGGCAAGGCCTCCGTGAGTTGAGTCTCAGCGTGCAGCAAGTCTTGCAGTTCGTCGACGAAAAGTTGTCGCAATTGGGTAAATGACGCCGTGCTTCTTCAGCAGGGCCTATTCGTCGCCTGAGACCCGGCCAAAGACCCTCGCGTTGCCGTCCAGCACCTGTACTAGATAGTGAACATCGAAGTCGATAGACGTTTGGGGCAGATCGTCGCGGAGATAGGTCGCTGTCCAGGCAACATGCGCGATGCAATGAAGGCATCTATCGGAGAAAGCCGGACGCTTCGGATTCGCATGTCCTTCGTTCCTATTGCCCGATAATGGCGGTAACTTTAGGACATAGCCTCCATTAATTTCTCGTCATTCTTGCCGATCATTACGCCTGCGGGCGATGCTGCGATGAGTTCGGAGGCGTAAAGATCTGCAAGCTCATTCTTATCCACACTAGAGGCAAGTGACTTTCTGAAAAAGATTTCATAGCGCTCGAAAAGATTCTTGATCGCTTGTTCCGTTCGCAAAAATCCTACACAAAATTCGTAGATATAGCGGCGAGGGAAATGTGACGGCAGGGCTTGAGGCGACACCGCGATTAAGCGCCGCAGATGTGCGAAGGGCCGTACTGCCAAGCGGCAGCACGGCCCGATTCGAAGAGAACGCCGAAGGGCTCAAGCCCGGGCGTCCGACGATTCTGCGCGTGGTTCAGTTTACGGGCGCCGTTGCGGCGGAGTTGCATACATGTCGGTGAGCTCCGGCCTCTCGCCGTCGGTTGGGATGCCGGCCGCCACCATCAACTCCGTGATGGCCGCAGTGGTGGCAGCATCGGGCTGCAGCGTTTTGTCGCCATAACCTTCTGCGATGAACAATGGCGTGCCGCCGACGTTGTTCGGGACTTTCCAGACTTCGGGATCGGCGCCGCGTTTCGCCAACAGCTTCGCCACGAGCGGGTAGGCGTTGTAGGCTGCTCCGTGCATGGCCGTATCGCCGTTATTGTCGACGGCGTTGATGTCGGCGCCAAGGTCGAGCAGCATATTCACCGCCTCCAGAGCTTCGCTTTCGTCGCCTCCTTCTTCGTCAGGCGACGTAGTGCCGACGCCGGCCGCGGCGAGCAGCGGAGTCGTGCCATTGCTGTTGGGCAATTGCGGATCGGCTCCTAGCTCGAGGAGTTCGCGCATGAGACCAGTGTCGGCGCGATCGGCCGCCAATAGGAATGGCGTAGCGCCCGCGGCCTTATCGGTGGCGATGTGGGAGGACGTGCCGGGCATGCCCGGGGTATCGGAGGGAAGGCGGTAATTGATGTCCGCGCCGCGTTTTACCATCTCGCGAACGAATTCAACGCTCGATAGTCGGCCCAAGCCGAGGACAGGCGCACCATCATTGTTGTCGTTCGAGTCCGGTTTGCGGATGCCCGGCAAAATGTGAAGCGCAGTGTACCCAGTGCGGACATCATTTGGGTCGACTCCGGCATCGATCAGCGCGATGGCAAGCTCAAAGTGACCATTCTGGACAGCCAGCGTCAACGGAGTGGTTGCTGCTGGGCGCCTGCGTCTCATGGAGGCGCCCTCAGCCGGCTGCATCATCGCATTGGGGTCAACTCCTTCGGCGAGGAATTCCTTGACGGCTTCAAGGCGTCCAGAGCGGACAGCGAACAAGAAGGCTGTAAAGCCGGAGTCCAAGGCAATATCTTTGTCAGCTCCCGCCTCTGTCAGCACGCGGATAACGTCTGCGTGCCCCTCGGCCGCGGCCCACATTAAAGCAGTCTGCCCGTTGCGCTCACGCGCATTCAGGTCCAATCCCCGGTCGAGAAGGGCTTTCACGGTTTCCACGCTTCCGGAGCGTGCAGCCAACATGAGAGTGGTCTCCCCGCCCTTCAATGTTGTTTTCGCATCAGCGCCGGCCTCCAGCAGCAGCTTGACGATCGCTGCGGCGCCTCTGGTGCAAGCTTCGGTCAAAGCCGATGCGCCGTAGGCGTTCCTTGCATTGACGTCGGCGCCAGCCTCGATGAGAGCTGCGGCCATCGCCGCGTCGCCGTTATAGGCGGCCCACTGCAGCGCCGTCGTACCGTCGACTTGGGGCTCATTCACGTTTTCGCCCGCTTTCAATAAAGCGCGAAGGCTCTCGCCGTCGCGTTCTTCGGCCGCGTCGGCGACCGACTTCGCGTTCGCGGAGGTCGCGAGAATCAAGGCCAGAACTACGATTCCGCTGAAGGTTTGCCGGTGCATGATGAGCTCCCTATGCGAGGTCAGTTAATTCAAATAGACCCTCGATCTCTCCCGTGCTGTCCATGAACGAATCCATGTGAACGCCGACTCGATCGAGCATGGTGAGGTGGAGATTGGCCAGATTCGCCGCTTCTTTGAAGCGGATATGCTGGCCGCCCTTGAAGCCGAGTCCCGCACCGCCCGCCAAGAGCATGGGAAGGTTCTCGTGATCGTGAAGGCTCGGATTGCCCATGCCGCTGCCGTACATGTACGCCGTGTGGTCGAGCAGCGAGCCGTCGCCGTCCGGAGTGGCTTTCATGCGCTGGAGGAAGTCTGAAAACAGCGAAACGTGGAATTCGTTGATCTTGGAGATCTTGAGCACCTTCTCTGGATCGTTGCCGTGATGGCTGGTTGGATGGTGCGGATCCGGTACGCCGATCTCTGGGTAGGTGCGATTGTTGTGCTCGCGCGTGAACTGGAACGAGACGACGCGCGTGATGTCGGCCTGGAAGGCAAGAATCTGCAGGTCGTACATGAGCTTCGCGTGATCGGCGAAAGCAGCCGGCACGCCGACCGGGCGTTCCGGGTCGGGCCGGTCGTTGTCGGCCGCGGCCATCTCGGCGCGCTCGATCTCCTGCTCGACTTGCCGGATGCTCGTCAGATACTGGTCGATGCGCGCGCGATCTGGAGCGCCCACCTCAAGTTTGATCTGCGCGATGTCCCCGGTGAAGGAGTCCAGCAGACTCTCGCGATTGTTCAGCGCCGCACGGCGTTCGGCCGCATTGCCGCCCTCGCCGAATAGACGCTCGAAGACCACTCGCGGGTGTGCCTCGGAGGGAAGCGGCGTCGTCGGCGACGACCATGAGAGGCAATTCATGTAGACGCAGGCGTAGCCGTTGTTGCACACGCCGGCGAGCGGGATGAGGTCCATCCCGAGCTGAAGCGAGTCCAACTGCGTCTCGCGACCGATCGCCTTGGCGGCGATCTGATCGACCGTCGTGCCCAAATAGTAATCAGAGCCCTCGGTGTGCTTGGAAACCGCCGCGCTCAGAAACGCCGCGTTGGACGTGTCGTGCGTGCCGGGATAGGCGCTCTGCAAGCGCATATTGGTGAGCACGTTCACTTGGTCCTTGACCGGCTTGAGCGACTTCAAGATCGGAGAAAGCTCGTCGAGATTCTCCCCCGCCGGCGTCCAGCGGGAGTGATCGCAGCCCATCGGGACGAATACGAACCCGAGTCGCGGCGTCGGCTTCGCGGCCGTCTGCGCCCAACTCGTGGAGGCCGGAATCATCGCATCCAGCAGAGGCAGAGCCAGCATGCCTTGTGCACTGCGTAGCAGCGTCCGTCTGGGAATCGCCCTTTTTGTTAGAAACATGGTGGTCTCTCCTTCGAATTCCTATTGGTTTGCCGCGATCGTGCGCGGCGCGGATGTCTGATGGCGTTCCATGCTTCTCATTTGAAAAGGAACGCTCTTCGTAATTCCTAAAATGATCGAAGAGAAGCGGTAGTCGTCCTTCTCGGCGTCTCTCACGATCTTTCGCACTGCCGGGCCGTCGTAATATTCGACGCCTCTCCCGAGGGCGAACGTCAGAAGCTTTTCCGTCAAGGTTGTCGCGAACAACTCTGGACGGGCCATCACGGCATCTTCGAGCCCCTTCACGCTCTGCAACTCCGCCACGCCGGGCAGCGCTCCCGAAGCGTCGACGGGCGCCCCGTTCGACTCGTGCATTCGCCACTGTCCCACTGCGTCAAAGTTCTCAAGCGGAAAACCTGCGGGATCAATGGTCCGGTGACAGCTCGCGCAAGCGGCGTTGCTGCGATGGGCCGCGAGGCGGTCACGCATCGAGAGATTGGCGGCGATCGTGCCTTCGTCGAGCACCGGCACGTTGGGCGGCGGAGGCGGAGGCGGAGAGCCCAGAAAGTTGCTCAGTACGAAAACGCCGCGGAGCACCGGAGACGTCCGTGTAGCGTAGGAAGTCACCGACAAGATGCTGCCTTGGCGCAGGAGGCCGCCGCGCTCGCTTTTCGGATCCAGGGTTACGCGGCGGAATGCGCTGCCGTAGACGCCGGGAATGCCGTAATGCTTCGCTAGGCGTTCGTTGAGGAACGTGTAATCCGACTTGATCAAGGTGAGGATGCTGCTGTCGTCCGTCCGCACGCTGTCGAAGAACTGTTCGGTCTCCCGCCGGAATGCTTGACGAACGTTGTCGTCGAAGTCACGGAAGATGCTGTAGCTGGGCAGAACCGCATCGAGGTTGCGCAACTGGAGCCACTGTCCGGCGAAATTCGTCGCCAGGTTGGAGGCCTTAGGATCGGCGAGCATCCTGCGCGTTTGGCGTTCGAACTCTTGCGGGTCGCTCAGCTTCTTTTGAATGGCAAGGTCGAGCAGCTCGTCGTCAGGGATGCTGCTCCACAGGAAGAAGGAAAGCCGAGACGCCAGATCCAAATCGCTGATCTGATAGACGCCGTTCGCCGCAATGGTTTCTGGGTCGCTCTCGACGCGGAATAGGAATTTGGGGCTGGCAAGCACGGTCGCCAAGCCTTTGGTGATGCCGGCGTCAAAATCACCTTCGGCACGACCCTGACGGTACGTCGCCATCGTGCCGTCGACCTCCTTCTCGGTGACCGGGCGCCGATAGGCGCGCTTCATCACCGTCGAGAGGATCTGCCGTGCGCAAGCTTCTTCCTGACCCGCCCCAGACGGCCGGCAAACGAATAACCGGCGGCGGCTCGGAGTGTCCTGTGCGCCTGTGGGCGAGTAGGGACCCGTCACCATCACCTGATCGATGGCTGGAGTCGTGCGCGGATAGCGGCTGTCGTTGAAGCGGGATACCGTCGGCTCCCTTAGGGTTTCGACCAATGAGGAGCCTTCTTTCGCGAAGGTGACGGCGAGTTCGTGCGGACCCGCGCTGACGGGAATGCGCGCGACCAAATTGTCGTCGACCTCAGCAACCTGCAAGAACAGGGAGTTGCCGCCGTCGTTGGCGGGACGTTCGATCGTGAAAGTCTGGACGGGTTTGCGGTCGATCAGTACGAGAAGTTCGTGCTTGCGGTCGTCGCGTATGCCGCTCACGGTCCCAGACAAGTTGCGGGCGAACAGAACCTTGATGTCGTACTCACCGTCTTGGGGAAAAACGTAAGAAATCTTGACTCCGCCGCGGGTTCCAAGAGGTAGTCCGTCCAAGTGATTCTCTTGCGTGAGATCACCGGGAACTCGAATGATGTCACCCTGCAACGACTGGGCGGTCCCGACCGCTAGGCGGCTGATCTTCTGAGCGGCGGAGATGTAGCGGTTTAGCAGCGTCGCGGAAAGGTCCCCGACGTTAACGTTGTCGAAGCCGTGTCCGCTTTCATCAGCCGGCAGCAGCGACGCGGCGTCGAGGTCGAGCGCGAGCAGATCCCGAATCGCGTTCTGATACTCGGTTCGCGTCAGGTGCCGCAACGTCTCGGTTCGACCGGGATTTACGTCTTCGGCCGCTGCGGCATCGAGCGCTGTTTCCAGTTGGGTCACGACGGCGCCGCGATCCGTCTCAGGGGGCTGCGGCGCGCCGGGGGGAGGCATGACCCCTGTATGCAGTTTGTGCACTACCTTTTCCCAGATCTCGGGTTGGGAGCCGATTCGGGATAAATCGACATTGACCAGGCTCAGGCCGCCAGACTTCAAACGGTCGCTATGGCACGTCGTGCAGTACTGGTCGAGAAATTTACGCTGGTCCAAGGAAGACCCGGAGCTCCCCTCTTGCGCCCATACGTCGGCGGGCAATCCGAAGACGAGAAGCGCTGCCGCTCCGGCAAGCCCCTTTCTTAGCGCCTGACGCGAAAATTTCGGTCTCATCATCCGCAGCTCCCGTCCAAGATCTTTTATCACCCTGGTTCTCATCCGTCCTCGCAGCAGCGGCTCTGGCTAAAAATAGCGAGCCGCAAAGTCCAAGAAAGCAGGCCAATTCGGGCGGTCCGTATGACCTTCGGCATGTTGCCGGAAGGCGATGTCGCCTTCCATGACGCCGACTTCAAGCCCCGGGAAGTCGTCGGTCCCCATGTCCTTCTTCCCTAGTAATCGCCAAACAGGTTGGGCAGCGGCGGCCGCCATGAACATGCCCTTGGCATCGACCCACTCGTCGCCGACATCGCCTCCGCTAATGAACACCGGGCGCGGAGCGCAGAGTGCGATGAGTTGGTGCGTGTCGACGGGAAGGTCGTCCCATGATAGGGGGCCGGCATACTTCAGAAAATTGCCGGCCATCCAGTGATACTCCGTCGTTGCTGCGACGTTCTCAATCAACTCGCCCCAGTTGCGACGGTAGAGCGAAGCTCCTCCCTCGCCCGAAGAACTGATATATCCCGTGGCGAAGCGTTGGTCGTAGGCCATTGCGACCAAAGCTGCTTTGCCGTAGCGGGAGTGCCCTTGCACCGCGACGCGCTTCGCGTCTATGGCGCCATCGCTCTCAAAGAAATCCATAGCGCGGCTTGCGCCCCAAGCCCACGCGCGCAATGCGCCCCAGTCGTCGACATCCCGCGGCTGGCCCTGATTGAGCAGGCCGATGATTCCGCGCGTCATGCCGCCGCCGTTGTCTTCTTGAATCGAATTGGTATCCAGCGCGGCATAGCCCCATCCGCGCGCTAGGATTTGACTCTCGACGCTAGGTCCATCAACCGCCGGGCGCGGGCGCACCGGTTGCCCGGCAGCAGGCCGTCTCGTGAAACGCAAGACCATTGGCACGGGCCCAGAGGCATCGGCTGGAATGGTCACCGTAAGACCGATGTCCACCGTGAGCAAGGGATACGCGGCGTTGTCGACATGACCGACTACCTCGCGGACCGCCACGACCGTGCCGTCTTGCGTCTCGTTCTTGGACTCAACGACCTTCCACTGCACTTCCGGCATGTTCTCAGGGACGCGTCCGTAGATCTCGCGATCGAACAGTTCCACGATCTCGGGGCGCCGGACGTTCCACCACATCCAAGGCGTCGTGACTTGGTCGCGGGCGTTAGTTAAGAGCAGCGGCGGCAGATTCGGGAACGGATTGGCTTTCGCTTCGTCGTAGTTAACAAGGCCGAACCGTCCCGGTTGGGGTTCGTTACGCGAGGTGGGTCCTAGGCGCAAGGTCTTGATGCCCAACAAGCCCATTAAACGTTCGCGATCTTGCTCGCGAGTAAGTTCCACAGGAGGCTTGAGCGTTAATTCTTCGGCCAAGAGCGCCCCTGTAGTGGGGGCCATCGAACAAAAGCAAGTCGTCAGGGCGATGAGCAGCCTATATGACTTCCTTCGTGTACTCTGGCGGATCGTCATAAACCCCCTCCTGGCATGTACGGGGCCGACTCACATCAAGATCCAATCACCCGATATGATTCTACGCCTGTCGGTTCCGGCGTCAAGGTTCGTCGATTGGGCGGCCCAGGACCTGTTTCAAATCCTGGGCCGCTGTTTCAGAGCAGTGAATCGGCTCTAGAACATAAGCTTCAGGCCGAATTGAATAATTCGAGGATCCCTGGCGGATGTTATTACGCCGAACTGGTTGTTCCCGACCCGCTTATTGGGCGGATTCCAATTGGCGTGGTTCGGGAGGTTGAAGAACTCCGCCCGGAATTGCATATTGACCCTCTCGGTGATCGGGATAGCCTTGCGTACTCCAAGGTCGATCCCGATGGTTCCCGGGCCCGTAATCACGCCACGGCCCGCTGTTCCATATCGCATCGGCGTCTGTAGGACCAAGCAACTCGTGTCGAAGAATCTGTCGACCGTCTGCTCGCCGCGCGCCAAGTTTGGATTGCAGATGAGATCCGGCCGCAGGGCCTGATCGGTACCCATGGAGCCGGCATCACCCTGGATCTGAGGCGTCATCGGAAGTCCCGATTGAAGCGCCACGATTATGTCGGTCGCCCAGCCGCCGAACAGCGCTTTGACGACTCCAGTAGACTGCCTGGCGAATGGTAATTCATAGACCGCAGCAGTCGACAACCGGTGGCGATGATCCAAATCGGCGAGGCCTTTCTCCGCCGTGATGTCGAGAATGTTCTGTGCGCCCGCGGATGAAAGCCCCTGGCCGCCTCCACGGAAGCCCGGATTGTCCGAGATCGCCTTCGAGAACGTGTACGAGGTCAGGAAGGTAAGCCCTTGGTTAAAGCGCTTCTCCACCCGCAGAGTACCGCCGTGGTAGTTCGAGAATGCAGTGGATTGCGTTTCGAAGACGTTCTGCAGGGGAATGATGACCCCCTGTTCGAACGTAACCGGGACGAGGCGCCGCAGTTGGTTCTTGGAGTCGCCGATTCCGGCTGGAATCGTTGGATCGTTCAGCAGGCTGCCGATGACTGCGTCCGGGCCCAGCGGCTCGGCAAGATTCTTAACGATCTGTCTATGTAGACGGGTTCCTTTTGAGCCTGCATAGGCCAACTCCACGATGAGGTTGCCCGGAAGCTGTCTCTGAATACCGAAGTTCCAGCTTTGGATGTAGGCATTCTTGAAGTTAGGGTTGAAGTTGTTGGGACCCGGTTGGAACTGGGCAACCGACCCCGGGCCGCCGTCTCCGAGACCCGGCCTGCTGATGCGGAAGCCGACAAGCGCGTTGGGAACCGGCGGGCCGTGCTGACCCAGGGCCACGTTCTCCTGATCCTCAATGACCTGCGGGTAGTTGATCAACGTGTCGCCGTTCACCGTAATCGGGACTGTGTCATAGAAGATGCCGTAGCCGCCGCGGACGACGGTCTTTTGGTCCATCTGCCAGGCGAATCCGAACCGCGGTCCGATGTTCTTCTTGTCGGTGGCAGCCAAGGAGCGCGGGAAGTCCACGCCGGCTCGCCCGTAGTAAGACTGATAGGGGCTGTCTTGATCAAACAGCAGATTGGGACCGCAGACGGAGTAGCTGGGACACACTTGATCCTGACCCCATGTGGAAATCCTGTCGCTGCTGTCGTAGGGAGGCGTGTAGTACAGATACCGGACGCCGAAATTCAATGTTAAGCTGTTCGTCGCCTTGTAGTCGTCCTGGAAGAAGGCGCCCCACTCCCGCGCCTGATAGCCCAACTTGAAGTCGCCCACCAGCCGGGTCTTCTGGGTCGACATTCCTAGCAAGAAGGCGGCAGCCGTATGCCCGGTGTTGTTGACGCCTTCAATGCCGGTCCACTGCGCGTTGTTGAAGTTCATGTTGCTGCGCGTTCCGCCGTCACCGCCGAGCGGGCCGACTGAGTTGAGAACGACCCAGCGCAACTCGCCGCCGAATTTCATGGCGTGCTTGCCTTTGGTGACCGAGATGATCGACATCGGTTGAAACGTGTTGATGCGCCGCTCGAAAGGCCCAGTGCCATTTCCGAAGCCGGCGAATCCGGCGATGTTGATGCCGGGGGAACCAAGGTTGCCGGCCTCCCGGACGAAATCCATGCCCGGCATGTCGAAGACGCCCAGCCAATCCTTGCCCGCCAGTCCATCCTCGGAGCCGCTGGTTTGGAACATTCCTTGATGACCGAAGCGGAAATCGGCCACGATCGTCGGGGTGAATACCTTGGTGTAGGAAATGGTGGTGTTCATCGTCCGCTGGTTGTCTTCGTCGCCGAACCCAGGGAAAGTGCGAGGCGAGTACTGGCGGGCGTCTTGAAGACTGAACCGGCCGAAAATCGTGTCTGTGTCAGAGAACTGATGATCGATTCGACCGCTGAAGTCCTCGCTGTCAGTCAAGGCCGAGCGGCTGTCGAGCCAATTTTGTACATTCTCGCCGTTCGAGTTGAATGTTCCGGGGGCGTTCGGCAGCGGCATGAATTCGGTGTTGCTGGCCATCGCGGCCGCCACGCGATCAAATTCGCTCTGCGGAATCTGGTTGTTGACGTAGGGATCTCGAACGAAACGTCCGGACGGGGTCAGAACGGAAGTCTTCGGGTCAAACAACTGGCCCCTCCGCCACGTGCGTCCCAGCGCGTCCGTGCCTGCCGTGGTCCCCAGCAGGGTGCGGCTGAAGTCACCCTCCCGCTGAGCGGCGGTCGGTACTTGATTGACTGTTGCGCCGCCGCGCCGTTGCCGGAATCCCTCGAACGAAGCAAAGAAGAAAGTCCTCTCCGCGAGCGGGCCGCCCAGGTTGCCGCCGAATTGGTTCTGGTTGTACTGGGGAGCGCAGGCCCTCCGACCGTTGATATCCGTATCGCTCGGGTCACAGGGGAAGCTCCGCGAGTTTCGATCGAAGAAGTTGCGCGCTTGAACAGCGTTGTTACGCAGAAACTCCCAGGCCATTCCGTGGAACTCCCTGGTTCCCGACTTGGTCACAATGTTGACCTGCGCCCCGGCGCCCTTGCCGAACTCAGCCGAATAGTTGTTGGTCTGAATCTTGAACTCTTGCAGCGAGTCGATGCTGGGGCGCACGGTGATCCGGCTTGTTAACGGATCCGAGTTGGAGGTGCCATCAATCTGAAACGCATTTTGATCCGCCCGAAGGCCGTTCGCGGAAAAACCGTCCGAGCCGGCTCCGCCGCCTTCGGTACCAGTGCTGACGCCGGGAACCAACAGGGCGAGCTGCTGGAAGTTGCGTCCGTTTAGCGGCAAAGCAGTGATCTTCTGGGTATCGACCACAGCGCCCAAGGTCGCGCTTTGGCTCTCGATTAAGGGCGCTTCCGCGGTGATTTCCACGGTCTCCGTGATCTGTCCGACCTCCATCGTGATGTTCAGGCGAGCGTTCTGGTCGACTTGCAAGACCAGGTTTTCCTGCACGGCTCTTCGAAACCCTTCCGCCTCGACGCTGATGCTGTAGGGGCCAGGACGTAAACCAGGAAGGTTGTACTCTCCTTGCGCGCCCGACTCGGTCGTGCGCCGAAATCCGGTTCCCGTGCTGACCGCAGTGATGGTCGCCCCCGGAATCACGGCGCCGCTGGCGTCCAGGACGTTGCCGGAAACCGTTGCGGTGCCGAGTTGGGCGGACGCGGGTGTCCAAGTGAGCCCAACCCCCAGGGCTAACATGATCGCCGCTCGAAGGAGCTGCGCGATATGACTCTTGCCTTTGAGTTTCATTCTTCCTCCGTTCAAGGACTGCCCTCGAAGAACAGCGGCAAAGCCCCCACCCCGTGCTTGCCGGCTCGAGTAGGCTACGAGAGGTTACACCAAGAAAGTTAAGACCACAATAGATTTTTACCGTTGTAGATTGTTTGATACTTATGTTTCGTTCCATTTCGGAACGGCGCGTCCTGCCGACAGATTCGACCAGGACAAGGATGAATGCCAACACTGCCTTCCGTTACTGCCTTGATCCCGATCGATGACAATAGACGGAGCCATGGAATCGCAATCCATCAGCGAACGGATGCGCGCCGAATGGGACCAGCGCGCGCGAGAAAATGCCTATCATTACGTGGCCAGCGATCTCTCCTCGGATTCGGAGGAGGAGTTTGACCGCTCCGGGCGTTTGTCGACCGAAGACGCCGTCGTCAACGATATCGAACGCATTGCCGGCGGCGCCGATCCCAAATCGATGACCATCTTGGAAATCGGATGCGGGGCCGGCCGTATGACGCGGCATCTGGCTCGGATTTTCGGTCATGTCCACGCCCTCGACGTGAGTGGGGAGATGATCGCCCAGGCCCGCGGACGTTTGGCTGGAGTGGAAAATGTAAGCCTCTACCATACGGACGGCGTTGACCTATCCGATATCGGAGACGTCGAACTTGACTTCGCCCTCAGCTACATCGTTTTTCAGCACATCCCCGACATTGAGGTTATTCGCGGTTATATTCGGCAAGCCGCCGAGAAGTTGAAGCCTGGCGCTTTATTCAAGTTTCAGGTCCAGGGCAGCCCGGCGGTGGAGACCATGGATCGCGACACGTGGAGCGGGGCACGCTTCTCAGCGGCGGATGCCGTACGTGCGGCGCGAGAAAATCAACTGCGTATTGAGGCCTTTCAAGGCGCCGGCGAGCACTACTTCTGGCTGAGCATGCGCAAAGATTCCGGTCACGGATTCGAGACTGCCCTACTCGAACGGGAAATGCTTGCGGCCGAGGCCGAGGCGCTTAACTCCGCGCTGGCAACCGCCGGCGAAGATCTGCGCGAATTGCGGCGTTGGTCAAATGAGAAGCTCGAAGAGTTGCGTGCGGCAGAGGTTCGCATGGAGCAGCTAGATCAAGAGAATCAAGAGCTTCGCCGGATAGCCGGAGACAAGGCGGAGGAGCTGCGCCAGGCCGAGGAGCGATTTGCGGCATTCGTCGCCGCTAGCGATGCCGCTCTCGACGAAGCTCGAACCAAGCTACGCGATTTGTTGCGTCGCTCCGACGCCAAGGCCGAAGAATTGCGCGCGTACATTCGTACGATCTACGCGAGTTGGGCTTACCGCATCGGCAAACGAATGGGCCTCGCTCCCGCCGAGCTTCGGGAGAGAGAACCGGACTAGCCGAGATACGGCTGACCCTTGGGCCAACGATCCTGCGGCTTGTAGTCGAGCAATTTTTCGGTCGCGGATATGTCGACCTTCGCTCGTCCGGCCGGCTTGCTTGTGGCGTACAGCGCTTGAAAGCGCCCCGGCGCTAAGTCCGCATCGATGCAGGCCAGAAAGAACCGTCCCGCGTCACCGTGACTCAAGTAGACATCCTTGCCAAACGGGCTCGCCGCCAACTCCTCGGCGTGTTCCTTCGATCGGGGCAGCCAACCCAGCCGCGCCGCGATCACCGACATCTCATAGGTCCGCGCGTACATTTCTCCCATATCTTCGGCCCAGAGCTTCGTCAAAGCGTAGTGGTTGATCACCCGCGGTCCGTCTTCGAGACGCACCGGCCGAGTCGACCAGTCGTGACCAAACGCCACCTGCACAGAACTGGCCAGAATCAACCGCCGCACCCCGTGCCGTCGCGCCGCATCGCAAACGTGATATAGCCCCCGCACATTGGGCTCGATGAGGTGTTGTAGAAAGTCTGCCTCGTCGGGCGTTGCGGCCAAGTGGATTAGGGCATCCATGCCCGCCGTCGCCTCCAGCACCGCATCGCGGTCCAAAATGTCCCCGACGATAGAATCGCTGACGTCAGGAGTACTTACCAGGTCGAACCCGCGTACCTGATGCCCGGCCGCTGCAAGCCCCTTGCAGGCCGCTTGGCCTACGCCGCCCGCTGAACCAGTCACCAATATCTTCTTAGCCATAAGGATGCCATTGTAGGTCTCCGCGAAACCTACATTCCAGTTTGGCTAAGCGGAACCAACGGCTACAGGAATCCGAGTATGCTTTCACTCGAAGTATTCATCTAGGCCGGATCACTGGCTCCGGCTGTTGGCCGTTCGCCGCCAGCGGTATCCGGAGCCGCCATGCGCCTAGGTTAGCGAACGCAGAGAGTGCTGAATCTCTTTGGCCAGCACTCGCCTGGCGTTATCGATGCGGTGGTGCTTGCTGACCCATTCGGCTCCCCGCGACGCCAGGGCCGAGCGCTTCGACTTGTCTGCCATGAGCCTTCGGCAGCAGGTCGCGAACTGTTCGGCCCCGTCCCCAATTAACAAGTCAGTACCGGGGATGCACTCCAACCCCTCCGCTCCAACCGTGGTGCTGACAACAGGCTTGCCATAGCTCATCGCTTCCAGAATCTTGATACGGGTGCCGCCGCCCGCGCGAATCGGAACGATCACGGCATCGGCCTCGCGATAACAGGTCTCCAGACTCTCCAACTCGCCGAGCACCTCAACCTCCGGGATATCCGCCAGAGCAGCCACCGCTGCTGTAGGACGGCCCGCGATAAGGATGCGTAAGCCGTCGCCCTGCCTGTCGCGCAACCGAGGGAGTACATCGCGGCAAAACCACAATGCTGCATCTTCGTTCGGGTAGTAGGCCATCGTGCCCACGAATAAGAACCGGAATGCGGATCCGGCCTCCTTCGCTGGCGGCACGTGCGGTATGCGCACGACATTCGGTATAGCCCGAATCCGAACTTCAGGAAATCGTTCCTGTAGAGCCTGCCGATCGACTTCGCTGCAGACGTATGCCGCATCGAAGAAAGGCACGATGTGTAGCTCCGCCTTGTTGGCCACAGCCGCTTGTTCGTGAACGCTTTCCGCCTGTGCGATAAGGCCGTTTGCACGATACAGCTCGGCGATTCTCAACTGCGTTTGCGACTCGTAATCGTCGAGGTCCAACGAGTAGTAGGGACGTCGCTTCAGCCCAGGTACGAGGTGGCGCAGCCTCTGAGCCATCGACAATCGGAATATGTGCACATGCTCGAATTCGATGCCGTCGAGTTCGGGAACGGTATTGCCGCGCTCCTTCAACTTGGCCGGCGTGTAATGAATGAAATTGCTGCACAGCGAGAGTATTCGTTGATCCTGAGCGAATCTACTCCAGGCAAAAAGCTGGAGGACGAACAACGTGACGTCATAGTGCTCCGCCAGCAATTCAAGAAAGACGCCAGCGCGCATCGCGCTGCCCTGTCCCGATCCGGCGGGTACGGTCGGGCTGAGAAATCCGACGCATCGGTGGCCTCCCTTGCCTCGTTCATCGGGAACAAAGGTTTATCCGACCAGGCGATTTCCGCGCTCATGAGCATCAATACACCGCAGGCGAGGGCCGCGTTGCAGGATGCGCTGAGGAGC
>CAZYOX010000039.1:0-18342 GCA_964649285.1 uncultured Bryobacterales bacterium
CACTGTGGACCACTACGTACAGGTCAAGTCGATTGTCCCCGCTATCGAGGGGCAGACAACGCAGATTTATGTACGCGAGGTTACCGCTCCCGGAACGGTACTGCGCGGGACGCCGCTGGATAAGCGGGTGGTGCTGTTCATTCACGGAGCGGGCACGCCGGCGGAAGTGGCTTTTGACGCACCGGCGGAGGGCTATAGCTGGATGAAGCACCTGGCCGCGGCAGGTTTCGACACGTTCTCGATGGACATGACCGGCTACGGACGTTCGACGCGGCCCACGCCGATGAATGATCCTTGCAACTTGTCGGAAGACGATCGCGCAGGGTTGACCCCCGGATCGAAACCTGCGCCTTGCGCGCCGAGTTACGGCAGCCGTCTGACTACGATCGAATCGGACTGGCATGACATCGACGCGGTGGTAGAGCACCTGCGCGCGCTGCGCGGCGTCGATACGGTGAGCTTGGTCGCCTGGTCTTTGGGCGGACCGCGCGCGGGCGGCTATGCGGCGCGTCATCCCGAGAAGGTCAACAACCTGGTTTTGCTGGCGCCCGCGTATCAGGGCGACCGCGGGGCGAAACCGGCCAAAGTTCCCGCTGACGGCGCGGTAATGAGCAAGCAATCGCGCGCCGATTTTGACGCGGGCTGGAATCGCCAGGTCGGCTGTCCGGGCCAATACGAGCCTGCGGTGAGCGATGCCGTTTGGTCGGCGATGTTGGAATCGGACCCGGTAGGCGCCACTTGGGGCACGGGCGTGCGGCGGGCGCCGTTGGTCACGGCTTGGGGCTTCGGCTACGACGTCGTGAGCAAAATGAAAACCCCGGCATTGCTGTTCGCCGGAGTTCATGACGTGCAAGTCCCCATTGGACGCGTCAAGGAATTCTATACGGCCTTGGGTTCGCTGCAGAAGGCGTTCGTCGATCTAGCTTGCTCTTCGCACAACGCGATGTGGGAGACGAACCGGCTGCTGATGTTCGACGCGTCGGTCGAGTGGCTGAAGTCCGGCACGTTCGAAGGCAAGACGTCGGGCGAGTTCAAGCTCGGCTACTAGCCTTACATTGCCAATCACGACCCACGAGTGAGCGCTTCGAGATGCTCAGACGAGCTAGCAGAGACGACGCTGCATGGCCGAAGGCTCGTTCTCACAGAGGGCCCTGCGCTGGCCTGCGAAACTAAGCACTCTTCGGGCAATTCCCAGCGCGTTGACGCGTCTTCTGCGATTGATGACGTCTCGGCCGGCGGGATGGCGGCTCGGCCAATTTGCCGCGATTTTGTGTAAGAAACTCTCTCTTGCGGGTTCCTATTCCGTGGAGCCGCAAGAGGCGTGAATAGCACCCAACAAAATGCCCGGTTCGTCGAGTGGGCTCGAACGTACGATGCCGTCTTGTGGAAGATTGCGAGATCGTACGCCCCGGCGGGAGAACACGAGGCGTTACACCAGGATCTGTTGATCGCGCTTTGGCATGCGGCGCCGTTGTATCGCCATGAGGCCAAGCCTTCGACGTTTATTTACCGAGTGGCGCTCAGCAGCGCGTTGAACTGGTCGCGGTCCCAGACGCGCTACCGCCGGCGGCACGTCGTTCTAGATGAGAAGTCCGCGCAGGCGCCGGTTGTGGCGAGCGGCGCCCGCGAACGCGAGCGGCAGGTTGAACAACTTTATGCCGCAATGACGGCGCTTTCGGGGGCCGACCGTTCGATTGCACTTATGTATCTGGACGAGTTGAGCTATCGCGAGATTGCCGACGTTCTCGGTATTTCGGAATCGAATGTGGGCGTGCGCCTGAATCGCGTGAAGAAGCGACTGATGGAGCGTTTGGGAAAGGAGATCCAACGATGAGTTTCGAAGAATATCAATCCGCATGGCGTGAGAGCGGCTCCGGCACACCGATCCAAGGGGAACTCGACAGTCTCATACAGAGCGTGACGAAGGGCGAGCGCAGACGCCGCATCCTGCTTGCTTTTTGCACGTTGAATACGGTGGCGGCGTTTGTGTTCGACGCGTGGTATCTCATGTCGGGGAGAGCGATCGCCTGGACCGAGCTACTGCCGGTTCTCGCTCTGCAGGTCTTTCTGGCGTTTGCGCTAGCGGTACTGATACGGCGGCGTGGGCAGCGCCAGAGGGCGCTGGAGATGAGCGGCCGCAGCGTACTGGATGCGGCGCGGACCGGGCTGGGCCATGTTCGATCAGAGATTCGCGATATCCGCTGGTTGGCCTTGGCTGCGGGTGTTGCCGTGCCGGTGCTGGCGTATGTGGTGAACCAGTTGATTCGTACGGGCAAGATGAACGGTCAAGAGGCTTGGGACTTCGCGATCGTTTGCTTGATCGTGATCGGTGCAAACGCGACATATCAAACGTTGCGCTACCGGCTCACTTTGAAGCGGCGGCGGGAGCGCCTGGAGCAGATCGTCGGGTCTTTGGGAGGGACGGCATAGGCAGTACGCGACGATGGTCGTCCATGCCTGAAACTGCTGCCTACGGCCCTTGGCGTTCGCCGATCTCTGCTGCGAGCGCTGTCGCTGGAGTAGTGCGCCTTAGTGAGATTCGGATCGCGGGCGGCAACGTCTATTGGCTAGAAAGCCGGCACGCTACGTCGCGCGCCTTCAAACTCGCCACTAGCTTCCATTCCTATCTTGTTGTCGCTCGACTTCTGTTGCCGGCAGGAGCGGGTGCGTCCGCGTGGGCACTATTGAGATTGACGCATATCGATATTAAGTGATATCTATATGGATCAAGACCATGGTCAATCGCAATCCCGAAACATTGCTGCCCCTGAAAGCGAATAGGTTTCACATTCTGTTGTGCCTGGCTGGGCAGGAGCAGCACGGCTACGGGATCATGCAAGAGGTTCTGGAGCGGACGGACGGCAAGGTTCGGCTTTGGCCGGCCACTTTGTATGGTTCGCTGAAAAAGCTGATCGAAGAGGGACTGATCGCTGAGTCCGACGCTCGCCCTGCCGCGGAACTTGACGATGCGCGGCGCCGCTACTACAAGCTCACGGAATTGGGTCGCCGCGTGCTCGATCTGGAGAGCGCCCGTCTTGAGGATCTAGTCCGCGTCATTCGCCTCAAGCGCAAGGAGGAGGCCTTCTGATGAATCCCTGGGTGCGGTTCACTCATTGGCTGCATCGGCGATTAGCGAGAGCCTTTCCGCATGAGTTTCAGCTATTGCACGGCGATGAGTTGGAGCAGATGGGGGACGATGCGATTCCGTTTGTTTGGCGCCGGTACGGCTCCTTGGGGCTGGTGCGACTCTTGAGTGCGGCAGTGGTGAGACTGATCGGCGAGTATTTGACGGAATTCGGCCAGGATATTCGCTATGCGGCGCGGCGGCTCTCGGCAACGCCGGGATTCACCGCCCTGGCGATTCTCTCGCTGGGTCTGTGCATCGGCATGTCAAGCTTGTTCCCGCTACAGATGGCCGGCTTCTTGCAGCCAGCCCCAGGCGTCACAGAGCCAGACTCGTTGGTGGCCCCTGAGACGCTGGCGGCTTATCCCTACTTTGAGGAATACCGGAAGCAACCATCACTCTTTACCGCCTCGGCGGCATTTGTCGGACCTGTTTCATTTACTGTCGGGAGCGCGGAGCCCGGGTCGAAACGTGAACGTATTACCGGCCAGATCGTTACGCCTGACTACTTCTCAACGCTTGGAGTGACTCCAGCGGCCGGACGCCTCTTCGACCCAGAGATCGACGTCCTCGGAGCGGCGCCGAGCATCGTGATCACCGAAGGCTATTGGCGAACGCACCTCAACGGAGCCGCCGATGCGGTTGGTTCGATGCTGCGAGTGAACGGCCGTGATGCGGCCATTGTCGGCATTACGGGCGGCGGTTTCCGCGGAGCCTTCCCGGCCACGGCCGCAGACATTTTCGTCTCAGTCACGTCGGATCCGGCGTTCGTTCCAGAACTCCGCGACGATCTGCTGCATTCGCAGATGACACGTTTCCGCGCGATCTTTCGGTTGGCGGACGGAGTGTCTCGCGCGCAGCTTGCTTCGGCCCTCACTACCGTCACGCGCAACCTCGATCAACAGAAACCCGAAGCCGAGCGGCCTGAAACGAAACGCACCGTGACCCTGCTGGCTGCCGGCGTTGCGATGCCGTTGCCGGAAGACGTCCTTCGTCAGCAGTTCCTGTTTGGCCTGCTGATGGCCTCTCTTATCTTGGGCGTCGCGTGCGCCAATCTGGCCGTGTTGTTGCTGGCCCGAGGAAGTGAACGACGGAAGGAGATCGCTATACGTCTCTCGGTCGGCGCGAGCCGGTTTCGCGTGGTTCGCCAGCAACTGACAGAGAGCGTCGTACTCTCGCTTGCCGGCGGCGTGCTCGGACTGTTCGTCGTACTCGGCATCTTACGCGTATCAACGGCATTAGCGCCCGCAGCGGCAGGGCAGATAGACCTGAACTATGGCGGCGCCCTTGATATCGCCCCGTTTGTTTTCGCCTTCTCGACTCTGGCCGGCTTGATCTTCGGCCTGGCTCCGGCAATCTCTTCGGTGCGCGGCGAGTTGCTCATTCCGCTCAAACAGGGCGCGCAATTGCTTCTGCGATCCTACTCGCGGTTCGGTCTTCGGAATCAGTTCATGGTGTTCCAGATTTCAGCGTCGTTATCGTTGTTGCTACTGACGGGCTACGTCGTTGTTGGGTACCAGAATGTCTACAAGCCGGATCTCGGATTCGAAGCTGACGACCTCTACCTCATGGCGCTGGATCCCGCGCGCGACGGCTACGCTACGCAAGAAGCGGAAGCCTTGTTTGAGCGTCTGCTTGACCAGATCGAGAGCATGCCGGAGATCGAAGCATCAGCATTGGCGCTCGATCTGCCGTTTTCTCAGATGATGGTGACTCCCGACGGCGCCGTCACCGCCACGGATGCCAGCGGCAAGCAGTCTGTTCACCGCGTTGTCCACCAGCGAATCGGGGAAGGTTACTTCGGCGCCCTGGGCGTCCCCATGATCAGTGGCCTCGGGTTTACGATTCAAGATCAGCAGGATGCGCAAGGAAGCAGCGAGAAGCCGGTCGTCCTCAATCAAACGGCCGCCCAGCGGATGTTCGGCAATGCCAATCCTCTGGGCCAGACGCTTCGCGAGAACGGGCAAGTCTACCGCGTTCTTGGCGTGGTGAAGGACTTGCGGTCGGGACTGATGATGGCAACGGCGGCGCCGACAATGTTTCTACCGTTGACCGCCGTGGATCTGGATCGAACTTTTTCCCAAGGTTTGACCCTGCTAGTACGCGGCCGACCCGGGGCCGATACGCTTGAGGCTGTAACTGCTGAGATCTTGGCGTTCGACCCCAAGCTTACCGTTTTCAATGCTCGCGCCTTCCAGCAAGACTTTGACCAGTTCAATCGGCTCATCGAGTGGAGTACGACTGTCAATGGAGGCCTGGCGACCTTCGCGATTCTCTTGAGTTTGGTTGGGTTATTTTCCGTGACAGTGCATGCGGTCGCGAGGCGGCGCAGAGAGATCGGTATCCGCGTCGCGTTGGGGGCCCGCCGCGACCAAGTCGTGAGGCTCGTCCTCAGGGAGGGCGCGGCACTTGTCGCTGTTGGAGGCGTACTCGGCTTCGCCGGCGCCTACGCCATGACGCGCCTGCTGTCGTCGATGACTTCTCGGCTAGCGGAATTGCTGGCGGTCAGTGTTGCTGATCCGCTGTTTACGGTGGGGATGCCGGTGGCTTGGGCTGCTCTTGCGATGCTGGCGTGCTACCTTCCCGCGAGGCGAGCGATGAAGATCAACCCTGCTGCCACGCTGAAGACGGAGTAGCGGCCGCGCGCGGCATTGGCCCCAATCACCGAGGCAACATCGAGGTTACGCTACGATGGTCGTCCATGCGTGAAACGGCTCCTTACGGCTCTTGGCGGTCACCGATCTCTGCTGCGAGCGCTGTCGCTGGAGCGGTGCGGCTTGGCGAGATTTGCGTCGCGGGCGACGATCTCTATTGGTTAGAAGGCCGGCCGGCGGAGAAGGGGCGCGGGGTTGTGGTGCGCCGACGCGGAGACGCGACGGAAGACCTGACGCCCGAGCCCTTCAATGTGCGTACCCGCGTTCATGAGTACGGCGGCGGGGCGTTCTGGATCGCGGGCAGGACGGTATTTTTCTCGAACGACGCTGACGGGCGGATCTACCGCATCGATGCCGAGCAGGGACCGCAGGCGCTAACCGCCGAGGGCCGTATGCGGTGGGCGGACGGGTGCGTGAGCGCGAACGGCTCACGCATGTACGCGGTCCGCGAGGATCACTCCGGCGGCGGCGAGCCGGCAAACTCGATTGCCTTCATCAACCCGCAGGGCCAAGTCGAGACGGCGGCTTCCGGGGCGGATTTCTATTCCGACCCGCGTCTCTCGGCTGACGACCGGCGACTTTGCTGGCTGCAGTGGAGTCATCCCAACATGCCTTGGGACGGGACGGCGTTGATGGTCGCAGAACTTGCGGCGGATGGATTACCGCAAAAGCCCAAGCTCGTTGCCGGAGGCAGCGGGGAGTCGATTTTTCAACCGCAGTGGGGTCCCGACGGACGGCTGTATTTCGTCTCGGATCGCAGCGGCTGGTGGAACCTGTATCGCTGGGACGGACACGCTATCGAACCGCTTCACGCCATGGAAGCCGAGTTTGGACAGGCGCAATGGGTCTTTCGCCAATCGACGTACGACTTTGCGGGCGAAAACCGGCTGATCTGCGCTTACCTCAAGACGGACGGCTGGCGGCTAGCGTCCATCGACTTGGAGTCGTTGGCGTTCGAGGAAATTCCCACCCGGTTCACGGAGATTTCCGATGTGCGCGCGACGGCGGATGCGGCCTACTTCCAGGGTGCGTCACCGAGCGAAGCTTCGGGGATCGTACGCCTGGACTTGGCCACGAAGACCATCGAGGTTCTGCGCTCGGCGGGCAAAGTGGAAGACGAGTTGCGGCCGTTTCTCTCCGCGCCCCAGACGCTTGAGATTCCGCGAGCGGATGGCACGCCGATACACGCCTATTACTATCCTCCGGCGAATCCCGACTTCGATCCGCCCGTGGGCGCCAAACCGCCTGTGATCGTGCAAGTACACGGAGGGCCGACCTCGCGACGCTCAAATGCGTTCGACTTGCGCGTGCAGTATTGGACGAGCCGCGGCTTTGCCTGGCTCGACGTGAACTACGCCGGCAGCAGCGGCTACGGGCGCGGCTATCGGCGGATGCTCGATCGGCTATGGGGTGAGATTGACGTCAGCGATTGCGCTCGGGCGGCGGCTCACCTGGCTGAGCAGGGCCTAGCGGACGCGGCAAAGACAATCATTCGCGGCGGCAGCGCGGGCGGTTTCACCGTGCTGGCGGCGCTGGCCTTCCATGATGTTTTTGCGGCGGGATCGTGCCATTACGGAGTCAGCGACTTAGAGGAGCTGGCTAAGGAAACTCATAAATTCGAATCGCGCTATCTGGATGGGCTGATCGGTGGATATCCGGAGGAGAAGTCGATTTATGAACAACGGTCGCCGATTCACTCGGTGGACCGACTGACGGAACCGGTGATCTTCTTGCATGGCGCGGAAGACAGAGTTGTACCGCCGAACCAAGCCGAAATGATGTTCCGCGCATTGCGGGATCGTGGCGTGCCGACGGCTCTCGTGCTGTTCGCGGGGGAGCAACACGGCTTCCGCAAATCGGAGACGGCGCAGCGTGCGCTCGAGTCGGAGTTGTTGTTCTTCGGAACGGTGCTACTCGACGGACCCGTCAGCGTCTAGTACCCGTCCGCCGCCCGAACTGCGCTGATACCGGCGGCGATTGGCGCCTCCGCCGATCACGCCAAGATCGAGCAGCACGGCGATGACCACGACAACCAGCTGCAAACCAGAAACTTCACCGGTCGTGTTGATCGACCACGCATAGGCAAGCGTCGTGAACGGCATAAAGAGGAAGCCCAGAAGCGGAATCAATAGACCCGTGTAGGCCGTCTGGAGGTAGTTGGTGAAGAGCGCCAGCATGGCGATGACGAAACGGGGTCCAATCATCGCCAGGAGCAGCAACAAACAGCAGGGCATAGGGACTTACTCTACCGAATCGGCCGGTTCGGCGACGAAGCGGTAGCCGACGCCGCGGACGGTGAGCAGGTGTTTGGGCTTGGCGGGATCGGCTTCAATGTAGCGGCGCAAGCGGACGACGAAGTTGTCGATGGCGCGCGTGTCGGTGTCCTCGCGGACGCCCCAAACCTCTTCGAGGAGGGCTTTGCGCGACACAGTTCTGCCCTCATTGCGGATAAAGTGCCGAAGAAGGTTCACCTCCATCAGGGTGAGCGGTTGCTCGACTCCGTGTCGATCAATGAGTTGACGCTCGAAGTCGAGCCGGTTGTCGCCGAAAACATAATCGGCCTGCCCGGGCTGCCCCCCGGATTCTTGTTTGCGAGACCACTCTTTGCGCCGCAGTAGACCTTGGATGCGGGCGACGAGGATCTGCAAATCGAAAGGCTTGGGCAGATAGTCGTCGGCGCCGGCGGAGAGACCGCGCAAGACGTCTTCGGACTGCCCGCGAGCCGTGAGCATTAAGACAGGCATGTAGTTGCCCTCATCGCGCAAACGCTTTACGACCTCGAAGCCGTCAATGCCGGGAAGCATCACATCGAGCACGACGAGGTCGAAACCATTGGCGGTGAGCAGGGTTTCCATCGCGGCCTCGCCGGAGCCCGCGACGACGGCATCGTAGCCTTCGGCTTCGAGGTTAAACCGCAAGCCGGCTGCGAGGTGCTCCTCGTCTTCGACGATCAGTACCCGGCTCATGCCTTGAGCGGCAGCTCAATAGTAAATGCGCTGCCCTTCCCTTTCCCTTGACTTTCCACGTAGGCCTTGCCGCCATGACGCTTGGCAACCGACAAGACAATCGACAAACCGAGGCCGGCGCCTTTGACGCGCGTGCTCAATACGCCGGGGATGCGGTAGAACCGCTTAAAGACCCGTTTCAATTCCTCGTTGGTAATGCCGATGCCGGTGTCGGTGACGCGAATCGCGGCGCGCCGTCCGCTGAGGTTCTCTAGTTCGACGACCACGTTGATGACATCGTTGGAGTACTTCACGGCATTGTCAAGCAGATTGCCGATGGCCGCGCGGAGTTCTTCGGGTTCGCCGTCGACGATCAGAGACTGCCCATTGGGAATGCGGTTCTTGAACTGCAATTCGCCGCTGTTCAGACCGTGACGCCGCGAAGCGACGGTGACGCAATCGCCGATGAGTTCCGCCAGGTCGACATCGCTGCGATGGGTGAGCTTGCGTGCCGAGCCGGTCTTACCCGCGAGAAGGACCTGGTCGATAGTCGATTGCAGACGATCGGTATCCGAAAGCATCGTACTCAAGAACTCCTGGCGTTTCTCGGGTTCGATGTCGCGCTGCTGCAGCGTTTGCAGGTACAGGCGGATGGAGGCGACAGGCGTTTTCAGTTCGTGGGTGACGGCGTTGATGAAGGCGTCGTGTTGCTCGTTGCGGCGAATCTCACGGACGAGGAATACGGTGTTAACCGTGAGTCCGGCGATGAGGATAAGGAACGACAGAACGCCGGCAACGAGCAGTAGCCCGGTTCGCCAGTTCACCACGATCCAACTGACGTTCAGCCCGACCGCAACCGCGATCATCAAAATGCCGAAGACGATGGCGAGGACGACGGAGCGCCTGCGATGTCCGGGTAGAACCACCGTTTATAGGATACGTCCGGTCAGGGCCGGCCGGAATAGCTCCGGCGGGATATGCGGATCGTTGGGGCGGTAAGGTCTAGGCAGCCTTGGACTGCGGCTGGACGAGCTTCATCTCGATATGCTCGGCCTTGGGGACGCGCAGGTCCCAGGCGAGACCGACTTTCTCAAGCAGCTTGATCTGCAGCCAGGTCATGTCCAGCTCGTACCACATCAAGCCGTGCCGTGAGGAGGCGGGGTGAGCGTGGTGGTTGTTGTGCCAGCCCTCGCCGAAGGTCAACAGGGCGACCCACCAAGAGTTCCTGGAATCGTCAGTGGTGTGGAAGCGGCGCGTGCCCCACAGATGGGTGGCGGAGTTAACCAGCCAAGTCGCATGCAGACCGAAGGTCACACGGGCGAAGACGCCCCACAGCAGCCAGGGCAACCCGCCAATGGCGAGAAGCACCAAGCCGAGGACGGTCAGCGGAACCCAGTGGTAAGTGTTGAGCACGCGATAGAACGGATCTCTAGCCAAGTCAGGCGCGTATTTGCCGGTGAGCTTGGTGTTGGAGTGCAAGGACTCGCCGAACACGGTCCAAAGCATATGCGCCCACCAGGCGCCTTCGCGCGGGGTGTGCGGATCGCCTTCTTGGTCGGATTTTTGATGATGAATGCGGTGAACGGCCACCCAGAAGATCGGACCGCCTTCCAAGGTCAGCGTGCCGCAAATCGCCAGGAAGTACTCGATCCACTTGGGCGTCTTGTAAGAACCGTGGGTGTGCAGGCGATGGTAGCCCATGCCAATGCCCCAACCGATACAAATCCAGTGGAGGACGATGGCCAATAGCACCGCGCTCCAGGTCGTATAGAAGAAGGCGGCGACGGTCAGGATGTGGAAGATGACCACTGCGATCATGGTGACCCAGTTCACCTTGCTGCGATCCGTCGAAGTTAGGCCTGCGATAACGCTCACTGTTTCACTCCAAACTGGACTCGACGCGGGGCTCCGCGCCTCCTTGCAGTTCGAGACTAACAGTAGGTGCGCCGGAAAACGGCTTCAGCTGTGTAATAGTTCCGTAATATCGACTACCGGCCCTTTGGACTCATGCGTTTACGGTATGTCGCTCTAAGGGAAAGACGCCGGAAGGCACAAGAGGATGGCGGTTCTCAATTTCGACTCCGCGGAGGATCGCTTGCACGTGATAGACGGCCGCGGTGACTTGGGGCGCCTTGATCGCCGTCTCGGCGCTGATTTCGAATTTCGGCAGTAGGGAATCGGGAAAACGGGCCTTCCAACCGTCCCGGCCTTGGTAATAGACGGGCTCGCCCATGCCCCAGTGCTTCACGGCGTCAGCCGCGGCCTGTACTTGCTCGTCCGTGTACCCCGCGGGAATGCCGACGCCCTGAAAATCCGCCAAATTGTGCTCCCAAACGGCGGTGCGGAGGATATATTCACCGCGGTCGGACGCGTCGGAGCGCTCCGGCCGGAGTCCAAACAGTTTTAGGAAGCCGTCGGGCGGCTGTGCCGTATCAGCCTGGCCGACGCCGACAGCGATCTCCGCGGCCCTCACCCAGGGTTGCGGTCCGCTGAACGGATTGACGAGCCACCACTCTCCGCCGAACTCGGGAGGGGCCTGTCTGTAGGGGCCTCGGGGCCATTGCGCAGCCTCCGGCACGGATGTGAATCGCGGCACTGGACCGGGAGCGGACGAGCGGACGAAGCCCCCGGTTGAGGCCGGCGGCTGCGGGGCTGTCACTCGCTCAGACGAGGCGCGAAGCGAGTTGGACGAGACTTCGTTGAGGCTCCGCGAGAAGTCAGCGCCCTGGGCACGAGAGTTGGAGCGCGTCGCGCGAACGTCGAAGGGAAGAATGGCAGCGTCAGCGGTACGGATCACACCAGCGCACTCGCATGCACGGCGCCAAACAGCTAGGCATCTCAAAACAAAAAGCCCGGACCACTCAAAGCGCCGAGCGGCAGTGTCGAACTCGTGACGTTCGACGTAATCCTGCCGCTAGAAGCCGTCGAACAAATAGTCTCCGCGGGCGATGAGGCGGGCCGGCCCGCGCAGGTAGATTTGGTCGTCCCAGCGAAGATCCATATAGCCGGCAGGAGTCTGTACTTGCACCGGACTCTTGACCTTGCCGGTCAGAATCGCAGCCGCAGCGGCGCCGGTGGAACCAGTGCCGGAACTCAGCGTCTCCCCCGCTCCCCGTTCCCAAAAGCGCACGTCGATGGCGTGTTCGTCCACGATACGCACGAAGGACACGTTGGTGCGGTTCGGGAACTCCGGCAGGCGCTCGATCTCCCAGCCCCATGCGCGCCAATCGACGCCGAAGTGGTTCACAAACAGCACGCACTGCGGATTGCCGACATTGAGAACCGTGGCTTCTACAGTGCCGTGTTTGAGCTTGAGGCTCCGCTTCAGATCGGGTTCTTCATACTTCGGCGTTCCCATCCCCATGTCGAAAATGAACTTAGGCGAGTGAGACTCCAGAACCTTGAGCGACTTGACGCCAACGGGGGTCGAAAGTCTAATTTCTTCACCCTGCCCTCGTTCATTGACCAGCCAGGCGGCGACGCAGCGCGTGCCGTTGCCGGAAATTTCCGCCTCGCTGGCATCGGAATTGAACAGGCGAACATGCGCGTCCGCTTCGGTCGATTCGAACACATACTCGACGCCGTCGGCGCCCGGGCCGAGGTGACGGTCGCACATGCGCTTGGCCAGCGGCCCCAGGTCGGTTTCACCGAGGCCGAGGGCCTCGACGGCGTTCCACTCAACGATCAAGAAGTCGTTGCCGACGGCCTCCGCCTTGGTGAATGGCAGCATCTTCATCGGATTTGTCTCAGAACTCGGTGAACCGGCGGAATTCCTCGAAGCGCTCGTCGATATCCGCTCGATCAATCTGCCGCAACTGACCGACGCCAAATTGCTGACAACAGAACGAGCCCATGACCGAGCCGTAGATCATCGCCTTGCGTAATTGCCGATGCGTGGCGTCACTGATGTCGGTGATCCCTTGCTCGGTTAGATAGCCCATAAAGCCGCCGGCGAAACAGTCGCCGGCTCCGGTTGGGTCAAACACGCTATCAAGCAAGAAGCCCGGCGCGACAAAATAGCCCTCGGGCCGGAATAGCACCGCGCCGTACTCGCCGCGCTTGATGACGACAGTCTTCGGACCCATCGCTTGAATCGCCTGCGCCGCGCGGCGCAAGTTGTATTCGCCGGAAAGCTGGCGCGCTTCGCCGTCATTGATTAGGATGAAGTCCCAATCTCGGATCGTCTCGTGCAGTTCGTTCTGGGTACCTTCGATCCAGAAGTTCATGGTGTCGCCGCCCACGAAGCGGGGACCGGCGGTTTGCCGATAGACGTTGCGCTGCAGCGTGGGGTGAATATTGGCCAGGAAAAGATACTGCGCGTCCTGGTAGAAGTCGGGGATTTTCGGATCGAAGCGTTCGAAGACGTTGAGTTCGGTGACGTGCGTCGTCCGCTCATTCATATTCTGGGAATATTCGCCGGCCCAATAGAATGTCTTGCCTTTGGCTCGCTCCAGGCCGCGGAGATCAATGTTGTGCTCTTGGAGCACTGCTTCGTCCTCTGGCGCAAAATCCTCGCCGACGACCCCGACGAGACTTACATCGGTAAAGAAGCTGGCGGACAGCGAGACATAGGTGCCGGCTCCGCCGAGCACGCGGTCGCACTTGCCGTGCGGAGTGGTGATGCCGTCATAGGCGACGGATCCGACTACGAGCAAAGACATGAAGTTCTAACGTCCTAGAAATACTTGCCCATGAGCAGGCTGTACTTCTTCTTTGAATGATCCGAGATGAGACTGCGATCCGTGATGATGGCGTTCTTCAACGCGTTGGCGTGCGGGCTGGGACCGTCAGGAATATTCTTCACCGCTTCGATCGCCATGGCTTCCGCATTAGCGGCGTTCATGGTGAGGTACTGGATGATTTGCTCGACGGTGACGGCGTCGTGTTCTTCGTGCCAGCAATCGTAATCGGTAACCATGGCAACGGTGGCGTAAGACATTTCCGCTTCGCGGGCCAACTTCGCTTCTTGCAGATTAGTCATGCCAATGACGTGGAAGCCGCAGGCGCGATGGAAGTTCGACTCGGCCAGCGTGGAGAACTGCGGCCCTTCCATACAGCAGTAGGTTCCGCCGCGATGTACCGTAACGCCCGCCTTGCGCCCGGCAGCTTCGGCGACGTCGCCGAGCACGGAGCAAACCGGATGGGCAAAGCCGACGTGAGCGACGACGTCTTCGTCAAAGAAGGTCGACGGACGCCCTTTGGTGCGGTCAAAAAACTGATCGGGGATGACGAAATGCAGCGGCTCCAACTCTTCCTTGAGCGAGCCGACAGCGCTGAAAGAGAGCAGCCACTCGACGCCTAGCTGCTTGAAGCCGTGGATATTAGCGCGAAAAGGCAGGTTCGAAGGGCTGATGCGGTGTCCGCGGCCGTGGCGGGCGAGGAAGGCGACTTCGCGGCCAGCGATTTTGCCGACTACGTAGGAGTCCGAGGGAGCGCCCCAGGGCGTTTCCACTTGGACTTCACGCCGGTCTTCGAGAGCCTTCATGTGATAGAGGCCGCTGCCTCCGACGATTCCAATACGAACGGGCATAAGCAGGCTATTCTACCAGCCTCCCGCGGTCGTTCGGACACCATGGGACCAGCTCCACCAATGACAGGCTTCCGTCCTGCGCATGAGTCTCCTTGCAACTCAAGAGCATCCTTTCTTCCTCAAGAAAGGGAGATTCTCCCGGATCATCCATGTCTCCGGACGTTCAGCCCTTGTAGCCTACGGGTCACGTCGGTTGTCGAGTTGCCCCGAAAGGAGACTACTGCGGCAGTGGACCGAGAGTGCAGAGCGGATCGCCGACGATGACATTCATCCAACTCAGATAGCGGATGGAGAGGTAGAAGCTCTCGGCAAGCGTGCGGCCTTGCAGGTAAGCCGGGAACAGAAGATCCGGCTGCGGCGTAGCATCAAGCTTCGGTTCGTAGACGTGCCCGGACGCTCCGGTTGCCCCTTGGCGGATGAAGTCAGCGGTCAAGGACTGCGGACTGCCTTCCCAGAAACCCGACCGGTCGTCCCAAGTTGTCGGCCTCCAGTCCTCGGGAGGTTCCTCGAAAGTGCGGCCATCGCTGGAAACATATTCCGTCGCAATCCCTCCGGGAAGCCATTCGAAGCCGGGGTCTCGCCGGCCTTCGCCGAGCCGATGTTTGTCGTTGGAACCCCAGGAGGCGTAGCCGATGACGCCGGAAACGTCGTAAGTCGGGTCGGTTTCGTTCTCGTAGCGAACGCGGTCGCCCGGCAAAATCCTCGCGGCGCCCGCAAGCGCCCGCTCGCCCATCTGATTTTGCCAGTTCGTGCCGTCGAGGACGACGATGCCTCGATTCTCGGCTTGCTGGGCGCGGTCGATGATGCCCTTCACATCTTCCAGGGAGTACCCGGTGAGGCGTGTGACCAAGTACATGCTGAAGCGCGCCTTATCGAAGCGGGCGGAAGGCTGGCCAAAGAACGGGTTCAGAACTTTGCCCTCTCGCGGATGTTCCTTGCCGTTGAGCTTGTCGTAGAGCAAGGTCAACTCAGAGTCCACGGCGGCATTGTTTGCGCCGTTTATCCTCAGCGGGACGCCCTTGGTCGTCACGATATAGTCGATCCGCTCCCGAGCATCGCCCTTCTCAAGGCAATCCATAACCCCGGGCTCGACCCAAGCTTCGTACTCCCTGCGGGTGATCTGCTCCATTCGCGGCGCGCGAATGCGGCACAGGTTATCCGCCGGAATCTTGCGGCGGTGCATGTAGTACTCGCCAATTTCCTCGGAAATCCGATCGCCGCGATTCACCACCACCAACGTGCGCTCAGGGGTAGTCGCCGATGCGTGGGGCAGGACGGCGCCCAAAACGACCGCAATCGAGGCCAAACAGTAACTCCGCCGCATCGCTACAAGCACCCACAAGGATCATACCCCCTGGCCCCATACACTGTAGAGAGTGATGGACGCGGAGACCACGGATAGCCTTGAACCAGGCGCGGGGCCGACGAGGCTCTTGCAGGCCAGCTCGGGCCTGATTTGGACCATCGTTTTCGCACTGACCGCCCTCGTTGCGAGTTGGGCGGTGGACTGGCTGCTGGCGAGCGTCTTCCCTTTGGCGACCTTTGGGCGCTCTACTCTGGCGCTCGCCGCGGGATCGTTTGCCGCTAGCATCGCTTTGCCCAAACCCGCCGGCCTGCCGCAGGTCTCAGGATTAGGATTGGCGCTGTCAGGGCCCGGCGGCCGGGCCGGCCTATTTGGCTTGGCCTTGGGCTGCGGCCTAGCTGCGTTCAGCGTAGGCGTCCCCTGGCTGACCGGGGCGATCGTGTTTGAAACGACGGCGCCGGATACGGGCATCTGGGCATTGGGAGCGCTGCCGGCCATACCTACGGCGGTGATGCTGCTCGTGGTCGCGGCATTCGGCGAAGAAGTGCTGATGCGCGGCTACGGACTGCAACAGATCGCCCGGGCGATCACGCCGCCAGGAGCGGCGTTGGCCGCAGGCGTATTCTTTGGCGCGCTCCACGCGGGCAATCCCTCCGCGGACTGGGTCTCGGTCGTCAACACTTCCCTGTTCGGTCTGCTTTTTGGCTTCGCGGTGGTGCGTTACCGTTCGTTGTGGCCCTCGATCGGGATGCATTTGGGCTGGAATCTCTCGCTGGCGGTTTTGGGCGCCAATATCAGTGGCCTTAGAATGGGATTAACAGCGTTGCGAGCGACGCCGGTCGGTCCTGTGCTGTGGACCGGCGGCGATTATGGCCCCGAAGCTAGTCTCGTCGCAACAATTGCCGTTCTTGGAGCGGCGGTTGTGGTGTGGAAAGCGCCTGTCCCCGCGGATGATTCCCCCTTGATTTGGGATGATGTCCGGCCGTCAGAAGGAGGTACGGAAGAGTCATGAGATGGATCTTTGTGACATCGGCCGCGGCTGTGTTGTTCGCTGCGTCGTTTCCGGCGGCGGCCAAAGTCAGCCCGGAGCGCAAGGTCGAACTCATCCGTGACTTCACGGCGGAGATGGGCACGGTACAGCTGATGCTGCCCCGTTCGAAAAAGGCGCTCGACATTCTGCCCGACGGCACCTACAGCACCGCGGATTGGTCCGCGGCGATGCAGGAGTTTGGCGTTGCCGCGCGCCTAGGCGATATGGTCCAAATCACCGGAGTGGAAGTCACCGACAAGCGCTTGGTGCTGACCATCAACTACGGCATCAAGGGCGGCAGGAAGTGGTGGCATAACATCCAGCTCAGCGGGGGAAACGGCCAGCGCAATCAGGACTTGGGGCGCATGTCGCAGACCAACGCGCCTGGGGGGACTGAGATCGCACTGTTTTTTGAGGATGGACTGCCCGACAAGACGACCGAAGAGTTTAAGGCTCTGCTCAAGAATGTCTTGGACTTCGAAATTCGTTCCGCAACGGAGCAATACCTGGAGACGATCGAACCAAAGTTTAAAAAGGCGATCGAGGAGAACGAAGTCATCGAGGGCATGGATAGAGAGATGGTGCTCCTCGCGAAGAATCGTCCCGACAACAAGTACCGGGAGACGAAAGACGGCGTGGACACTGAGGATTGGATTTACGGCAAGCCTCCCGGCGATGTCGTCTTCGTCACGTTTCAGGACGGCAAGGTGGTGAACATCAAATACACGCATGCCAACCTGGGCGGCGAGGTCCAACAAAGCAAACCGATCGAACGTTGATCAATTTGTAAGGGTAAGGAGAAAGCTTCACTCAATGGCTGTGAAAGTCGCAATCAATGGATTCGGCCGCATCGGGCGCAATGTATTCCGTGCTTCGATGGGCAATACCGATATCGAAATCGTCGGCATCAACGACATCACCGACAATAAGACACTCGCGCATCTGCTCAAGCACGATTCCGTGATGGGCAACCTCAAGGCAGACGTCAGCTACGACGACGACAGCATCAGCGTCGACGGAAAGCGGATCGCTGTCTTTGCGGAGCGCGATCCGGCGCAGATCCCATGGGGATCCGTCGGGGCCGAAGTCGTGGTCGAGTCGACCGGATTCTTCACCAAGGCGGCTGACGCAGCAAAACATATCCGCGACACGGTGAAGAAAGTGGTCATCTCAGCGCCGGCGAAGGGCGAAGACATCACGATCGTGATGGGCGTCAACGACGATAAGTATGACGCGGCGTCGCACAACATCGTCTCAAACGCATCGTGCACGACGAACTGTTTGGCGCCCGCCGCCAAGGTACTGCACGACACGTTCGGCATCAAGCAGGCGACCATGACGACCATCCACAGCTACACCAACGATCAACGAACGTTGGATTTGCCGCACAAGGATCTGCGCCGGGCGCGTGCCGCCGCATTGAATATGATCCCGACCAGCACGGGCGCCGCCGCGGCAATCGGCCTGGTGATGCCTTCGCTGAAAGGCAAGTGCGACGGCTTCTCGGTTCGCGTTCCGACGCCGGACGTCTCCGTTGTGGACTTGGTTATCGAGACGGAAAAGCCGGCCACGGTCGAAAGCGTCAACGCCGCTCTCAAGGCCGCGGCCGACGGTCCGCTGCTGGGAGTACTCGGCTACACTGACGAACCTTTGGTCTCGACGGACTTCTTAGGCGACTCGCGTTCGTCGATCGTCGACGGCCAAATGACGCGCGTCATCGGAACCAATATGGTGAAGGTGCTGACTTGGTACGACA
>CAZYOX010000040.1:0-18161 GCA_964649285.1 uncultured Bryobacterales bacterium
CAGGGCCAAACCTCGCCCAAACTCCAACCACCCAACCGACCTTCCGTGCCGCGACCGTAAAGCGTCGCGGCTCGGTTCGCTAGGCGGCGCGCGGAGCGAGGTTGAGCCGACCGTTCACGGGATAGCATCATATGTCCAAGGTCATAGTTCTGTTCAGAGCCTGCCTAGCGTGTTAATATCTGGCCGCTTCCGGAGAGCGGAGAACCAGATGTCCCTTCCTAAGAAATTCGCGCTCGCATTCGGCCTCTTGCTCGGCGGTCTGCTGTTGCAGACGGCCCCGAGTTATGCGCAGGAGTTCGGCTGGGCGCGGCAGTTCGGCGGCGCTCAGGAAGACGTGGGCTACGACGTTGCAGCCGATGGAGCCGGAAATGTTTATGTCGCGGGGTACTTCAACGGCGTGGTCGATTTCGATCCCGGCGCCGGGGTAGCCAATCTCACTTCCGACGGCGCCGAAGACATATTCGTCGCCAAGTTCGACAACACGGGAAGCCTAATCTGGGCTCGCCGGATCGGCGGCGGCGGAGAACAGAGGGCGCGCGCCGTCACGGTTGACGCCAGCGGCAATGTTTACGCGACAGGTTCATTTGCCGGGACTGCCGACTTCGATCCTGGCACGGGGGTTTCCAACCTCGCTGCGTCCGGCGAATATAGCGCCTTCGTCGCCAAACTCGACGGGTCCGGCAACTTCGTTTGGGCCAAGATGTTAGGCGGCTCAGGATACGCCGAGGGCGCAGGCATCGCGGTGGACGCCAATGGCAACGTGTACTCGGCCGGCCGCTACAGCGGTCAAACCGATTTCGATCCGGGCGCCGGCGTCACGAACTCGAGCCCTGTAGGCGACGACGACATCTACGTCTCGAAACTCAACAGCTCCGGCAACTTCGTCTGGGTTCGCAGCATGGGCGGAACCGCCAATGAGGCCGCCGCCGGGTTAGCCCTCGACGCCGCCGGCAACGTTTACGCGACCGGCTCCTTCGAGGGGACCGCCGATCTCAACCCTGGCTCAGGTACGTTTAACCTGACATCGGCTGGCGGGAGCGATGTATTCGTCTCCAAGTTGGACAGCTTCGGAACCTTCGTTTGGGCTCGGCGCTTCGGCGGTTCGGCGTCGGACTACGGCTATTCCATCGCCGTCGACGGCAATGGCAACGTTCACACGGCCGGGTCGTTTGTCGGTTCGGTGGACTTCGACCCCGGCGGGCACATCGTCAGACTGAACTCGGGAGGAGGCGACGACGCTTTTGTTTCCAAACTCAACAGCCTGGGGGCATTCGTCTGGGCGGGCCGCATCGGTGGTGTGGACGTGCAGCGAGGCGCGGCGGTGACCGTGGACGGCGGCAGCAACGTCTATGTAGCCGGACTGTTTCGAGGGACGGCAGACTTCGATCCCGGTGCAGGCGTCTTCAGTTTGAGTGCTGCCGGCGAGGACGACGCCTTCGTCGCCAAGTTAGCGAGTTCAGGAACCTTCGTTTGGGCCCGAGCGATGGGCGGCTCGCAGGCGGAGTTCGGCGAAGGCATCGCGGTCAGCGGCGGCAACGTCTATGTCAGCGGGCAGTTTCAGGGAACAGGCGACTTTGATCCCAGCGCTGGGGTTGTCAATCTAACTTCAGCCGGAGACAGCGATGCCTTCCTGCTGCAACTTACCAGCGGTTCCGGCGGCGCTCCGCCGAGCATCCTTAGCGGCGGAATCGTAATGGGGAACTTGGCGCCCAAGATCAGCACGGTCTCGCCGCTTTCGATCATCAGCGTTTTCGGCCAAAACTTCGGCACGGAGACAATCCTCTACCCTAACCTCGACGATGACGATGAGAACAAAGTGGCCACGATTCTCGGCGGCACGTGCCTGACGATGAATGGCCAAGCGCTGCCAATTTTTGCCGTGACGCCGGGGCAGATCAACGCCCAGGTCTCCGCCGACCAGATCTTCGGTCCGGTCAGTTTCCGCGTGGTGACGAATTGCGGCACGGCGAACGCGGTGACCAGCGCTTTCGAGGCGGTGACGGTCGAAGCTGTGACGCCGTCGTTTTTCATCTTCAACCCCATTACAGCCGACGGATACATCGCTGCACGGTTCAATGGCCCGCCCGCGGCCGCGGTAGCTCCCGCCGGGATGTTCAACGATCAGTTCGGACCGTCACGTCCGGCAAAACCCGGGGAGATCATCGTGCTCTACGGGACAGGTTGGGGCGAAACAACGGCCGGTCTAGCGACTGGTGAACTCGCGTCTGGCGCGGCGGAGGTGCCGCCCTCGGCTAATCGCCGGATCACTCTGGGAGGAATCCAAATCGCCGAGGAGGATGTGTTCTATGTCGGCGTGACGCCGCAGACTGCGGGCTTGTACCAGGCGGCGATTCGCGTCCCGAAAGGTACTACGCCCGGCAATAAGCAGGTAATCTTGACGGTTTACGGCAAGTCGACGCCCGTGGGGCCGGTAATTCCAATCGGCGCTCCGTAGCGACTTCAAGCGCTAGCGCAGACAGGGCAGCGAGCGGATGATAATGCATCTAATCGCACCCTGTTTATGCGCACCATCCTGCTCCTCATTGCGTCCAACACGTTCATGACATTCGCCTGGTACGGTCACTTGAAGTACCGTAGCGCGCCGCTCGTCTGGGCCATCCTGGTAAGCTGGCTGATCGCTCTCGGCGAATATTGCCTGCAAGTTCCAGCCAATCGGATCGGCTATGGGCAATTCAGCGGCTACCAGCTGAAGATCATCCAAGAGGTAATCACGTTGGTCGTGTTTGTGGTCTTCGCCGCTTGGTATTTGGGGGAGCCGATGAAATGGAACCACGCCGCCGCGTTTCTCTTTCTCGCGGCGGCGGCGGTTTGCGCGTTCTGGTTCTAGCGCCAACGAGCTAGTGCGTTTGGATCTCGCCGACGGTCAGGCGCTTTGGCACATTGCCCACAGCGATCTTGGCGACGAGTTCCATCTTTTCGGTGTCGATGACCGCCGTCTCATCCTGGCCGGCCAACGCGACGTACAATTTTTTGCCGTCGGGAGTCAGACCGAGCCAGTCAGGGTGACTGCCTACATCGATGATCTTGACCAACTCAAATTCGCACGGAATCGGCGGAGGGGCCTCTGAGTCGGACTGCCGGTAGCCGCGTGCGCGTTCGCCGCAATTCGACTTCGGCATCCTGAAGCCGTATACGGCGTGATAGTACTTGCTGGTCGACCAAACGATGCTCTGATCGGGAGACACGGCCAGACCGTGGGCAGGGGAGCCCTGCAGGCCTTCCAACTCGCGCTCGACGCCAGGCGCATCGGGGAACTCGTAGCGATATTTTTCCTTGCGCGTGGCGAAGTCAATCACGGCGACGCCATGAAAATCGGATAGCTGCACGATGATGTCGCGCGTCGATCCGTCGTTGTTCCGGGTGAAGGCCATGGGCCGGATGCCGCCGTCCAATTCCATCTCCCACGAAACCTCGTCGCGTGTGGCATCGATGACGCTAATCGTCTTGGAAGCGATCGAACCGGCGAACAGGTGCGAACCGTCAGGCGTCAGATAGACATTGTGAATCGCGCCGTTCACGGCGATGGTTTTCACATTAGTGAGCGTCTCGGCATCAATCACGTCAACCGCTCCTGGGTCCTGGCGAATGCCGACGTAGACTTTCGAGTTGTCGTGGGCTACATCCAAGTTATTGGGGTGACCGCTCAAGGGAATCCGCTTGAAGACCTTCAACGTCTTGGCGTCCACCACATCCAGCGTGCTGTTGGCCTCGTTGGTGACGTAGATGCGCTCGCCGTTGGGCGCGATGGCCACGCCGTGCGGCGCCTCAATGCCTCGAATCATGCCGACCACGGTATCGGTCGCCGGGTCGATGACATGGATGTCGTCGCCGGCGGAGTTCGACTGGAACACGCGAATCGACCCGCTGCCAGGAAGGGCCGCAACCGCGCCTTCGACGCGCCCATTTACCCAGGAGGCGAGAGTTTGCCACTCCGGGTTGCCGGTGGAGTCCCAGTGCTTACCGCCGCCGTGGAAGGCGTCGCCGCCCGCCTCTTCCGCCAGGGGATGCAGCAGGAACTTGCTCTTCATCGGCTCGCCAGGGACAACGAACAGGCTCCACATCTCAAAGTTCTTGCGCGATTGTTCGTCGTTCCAGGTTTCCGTGCCGGGAGAGAGTTTCTGCAACACAGGGCTGCGTGCGGTGTGGCAGGCAACGCAGCGCGCGTGTCCGATGCGCTTTTGGAGGAAAATGGGCTGCACCTGATTCTTGAAGAACAGGTAGTCGAGCTTGGGCGCCGCGTCTTGGGCGACCAGGGCGACGCTGGCCAGCAGGAAGAAACTTGCACATCTTAGGACAGTGGACACGGCGTTGACTCCTTCGCGGGCTATTGTACTCCTTCGCGCGCCACAGACGAAGCGCTGCAAGTAGTATGGAGTGATGTCGGCAACGGAAGACTCCATACCTCCATTTTCGGGAATCGTCGAGCTGCTGGACGGATTCAAGGCCTCGAAAGCCATGTTCACGGCCGTCTCGTTGGGCATCTTCGACCGGCTGCACCGCGCGCCGGCCAGTTGCAGCGAACTCGCCGCCGACCTCAACTGCGCCGAACACGCGCTGGAGCGCTTGCTGGGCTTTTGCGCGGCCAAGGATCTAATTACGCAAGACGACCAAGGACGCTGGAGAAATACGGCGGCGGCCGACCGCTACCTGCGTATCGAGAGTCCCGACACGCTTGCCGGTTACGTCCTTTGCGCCGACCGCATGCAGTTCCGGTTGTGGGCGCATCTGGAGGATGCCATCCGCGAAGGATCGAATCGCTGGGAGCAAGAGTTTGGACGCAAGGACGGCGTCTTCGACCATTTCTTCAAAACGAAGGAAGACAAGGAGATTTTCCTGCGCGGCATGAACGGCTTCGGCCGCATCAGCTCGCCGCTTGCCGTCGCTGCGTTCGATCTAAGCCATTACCGGCGGATGGCTGACCTCGGCGGCGCCACCGGACACCTCGTGATTGCCGCCTGCAAGCGCTACCCGCGGATGACGGCCTGCGTGTTTGACTTACCGTCGGTGACCCCTGTCGCCCAGAGGACCATTGCACAGGAGGGGTTAACCGAGCGCATTGACGTCGTCGAAGGAGACTTCTTCAGGGACACGTTGCCCGAGGCCGACATCTACGGCTTCGGACGCATCCTGCACGATTGGTCTGACGAGCAAGTGCGATTCCTGCTTAAGAAGACCTATGAGTGCCTGCCGCCCGGGGGCGCACTGATTATCTGTGAGCACATCCTCAACGAGCGCAAGGACGGCCCGGCAACAGCGTTGCTGCAATCCATGAACATGCTTGTCGTTGCCGAGGGCAGGGAACGCTCTGCCTCAGAGTACGAGGCCCTAGTTCGTGAAGCCGGCTTCTCGGAATTTCACTTCCAGGTAACGGGCGGCCCGGTTGACGCTATGTTGGCGGTGAAGTAGCGCTCTTATTGCACCTCGATCGTTTCGAGCATATATTTTTCCGTGGCGGCGCCGACGATGATCAACTCCAGATCTGTCGTGCCGTTGTTCTCCAGCGAGTGCACGTCATTGAGCAGGATGGCTAGAGCGTCGTCTTTGCTAAACGGCGCCGATTCGCCTTCCACCGTCACTATCCCCGAACCGTTGAGCACGTAGAGAAGCTTCTCTACGCTCGGGTGGCGGATCTTACCCATGGACGTGCCGGGAGGCAACACCAGATGGTCCACAAACGACCAGTTGGTGGTGAAGACTTCGGGCTGTAAGGCCCGGCGATACATTACCGTACCCTTGCCGCCGTGAAGGTTCTCCATCGGCCGGAGCAGCCCCTTATCGAATTGCGCCGTGATGAACAAGGGCTTCTCGTCCTTGCGCGCGCCGACCATCGTGTTATTCGTGTCGAAGGCGTCGTACTTTCCTTTGCGCTCCGTAACGGAGATATTCATCCACTGCACGGGCTGGTTCGTGGGGTTGTAGATCGCGTGCGAATGGTTCATGCGGCAAGGCGCGCCGGCCGGCCCGCTGAGCAGGGATGTGCTGCTGTCGATGGTGAACTCCGCCTGGCCGTCGAGAATGAAGAACATCTCCTCCATCTTGTTGTGGAAGTGGTGTCCGATGCCGCCGCCCGGCAGCAGTTCGCCCCGATGGATAAAGAAGAAGTTCGTCGTGAACGCGGCGCCGGGGATCAGAGTCGCGTAGCGCATCGGGCCCGCGCCGGCGTGTACGCTAGCTCGCTCTGTGTAGGTCGCCGGATCGGCATGCGCGATGCGCTTGGCCAGCGGGTCGCGAGCCGCCAGCGGGACGGTCAAGAACAGCGCGGCAACAAGCAGGGTGCGCATGATGGTGCTACCTCACGTCATCGACGATGAAATCAAACGGGCCGTCCGTGTAAAAGAGCGCCTCGGACTCCTCAAGGTAAACGAATGGTCCGTGACGTTCTCCCGGCGCGGCATAGGCGAACATGCCGGGGGTGAGTACCCCGTCGGGCGTCTGGATACGCCCTTTGAGAATGTACATGTAGTGGCCGCAAGTTTCGTGATAGTGACGCGGTTCACGGAAACCCGCCGGGTACGAAAGATGTGCGGAGTTCATCTGGGTTCGCGGGTTCAGGTGCAGGCTGCGCATCATGACTCCTGGCGGCAGCCCAGGCACTTCGGCAGGCTGCGCCTGGACACTCGCGACGTTTAAGGTGAACGAAGTGTCGCCCTCGACGCCGTAAAGAACGATGGCGAAGAATATTGCGGCGGTGAAAATGCTGAATTTCTTTAGCAAGATGAATCCCCTTTGGTTGACCGCTTGGAATACTAACCTGCGTCAACCGCCTCGCCGAGCGAATTCCGCTACAATCAGGCCACATTCGGCGTTGGCGGGCTCGCGTGCACGTACCGAAGGCAGCTTTGTCTCGGCGCTCGTTCCTGAAGGGGGCGACCGCGAGCGGTCTAGCTATTCGCATTGGGCTTCCCGCTTTGGATGCGATGTTCAACGTCAGCGGCACGGCCTACGCAGCTGAAGCTCCAGCCGACATCGAGAAGCGCTTTGCCCTTTGGTTTAACGGCAACGGCATCTCGGAAAAGTATTGGATACCGGCGGAAACGGGGCGGGACTACTCCCTCACGCCTTGCTTGAGCCCGCTCGCCACGTTGCGCGACGATGTGCATGTCATCAGCGGACTCGACAGTCCGGCCGCGCGTCTCCCCGGCCCTGGCAACAGTCATCACACGTCGATGAGCGCACTGCTCACGGGACAAACGTATACGGGCAGCGGGGCAGGCGGGACCTCGTTTGACCAGATCCTGGCGCAGCAGATTGGGGGCGAGTACCGTTTCCGGTCTCTGCAGATCGGCGTCTCGCAGGAATGCTTCGGAGAAGCGATTCAACGCAACATGAGTTGGGCCGGCCGCAACCAACCGTTGCCGCCTGAGACGCTGCCCCATCGACTGTTCGATCGAATATTCGGCGAGAGAGAAGGCGGTTGGGTCGAGCGCCGAGAGAGCATTCTCGATGTTGTCAGGGAAGACGCCAAGCGGCTCAGCGCACGGCTCGGGGCGACTGATCGCTCGCGAGTCGACGAGTACCTGACCTCGGTGCGCGATCTCGAACGTTCGATTGCCGGCCTGCCGTCAGAGTACCGTGCGGTCGTTGAACCGCCCGCGGAAGGCGGCGATTTACGCGATTGGCCGCGAATCGCCAAGCTGCAGTCCGATTTGCTCGTGCATGCCTTCGCTTCGCGGCAAACTCGCGTGGCCTCTTACATGTTGACCAAGTGCCAAGGCCTGGCGCGATTCCCTTGGTTGGGCCACACTGCCGAACGTCACCACGAATACACGCATGGCGACGTCGAGACGCCGCGGGGCGCGCGCACCTTGCGGGACATCTGCCGCTGGCACGTCGCCGAGTTTGCCTACTTCGTTGCCAAACTCAAGGCAACGCCCGAAGGCGAGGGTACGTTGCTGGACCACACGTGCGCCGTTTTCGTACACGAGCACGCCGAGGCGAATACGCACAAGAACAACGGTCTTGCCGCAATCGTCGCAGGGCGCGCCGGTGGAATCAAGACCGGGGCGCACACGCGCGTGACCGGGTCGATGGGCGACCTCTACATCACCTTGGCGCAAGAAGCGCTGGGGGCGGGGAAGCTCGAGTTTCCCACGGCGGAGCAAAAACTTAGCGACATCGTTTAAGCGGCCTTCCAGGAAATCACCTGGCAATCCGGGCATTGGCGGGCGAACGCGGCGACTGCGTCGGCGGTGACTTGCGTGCCGCCTATGATGAGCCGTTGCAGCGTCTTCATGGCGCCCAGTTGGTGCAACGCGGCGTCCGTTACCAGCGTTCCCGCCAAGTTCAGCCGCTGCAGCGAGCGCAGCTTCAGCAAGACGTCGACGACTGCATCGTCAATCTGAGACGAGCCGTCGATATCGAGCTCCGCCAACTCGTCAAGCGCCGGGATCCAGCCCAGATCACTGCTCTTGATCGGCAAATCACCGAGATCGAGCGATCGCATTTTGGCTAGCGGCGCCAGATAGTCCAAACCGGCAAGTTCCTTCTGGAGCCCGAGGTCGTTTCCTGTAGCGCCGGCGCTATCGCCGGCCAGCTTGGCGCCACGCAAAGTGAGCGACTCCAGCTGCGTCAAGTCGCCGAGCCGTTCCAGGTTCTGCTCGGTGAGCGCCAGCCCCCACAAGCCTGATTCGACGCGCTGGTAGCCGCCCACATCCAAACTTCGCAGCGCGGGTACCGTCTTGAGGACGATGAGCGCCGAACCGTTCAGGCGATTGGCGCCACAGCGCAGTTCCCGTAACTCGGTCAACGCGCCCAGCTCCTCGAAACCTTCGTCGTCCACTTCCGTCGCAGAAACGTCCAACGATTCCAATTGGCGATGGACGGCTAAACGCTCGAAGATGCTGCTGTCGACCCGTGTTCCGCGCAGATCAAGCATACGCAAGTCTTTCCACGGCCCCAGCCGGCCGACATCCGTAGCGGTGAGTGCCTCAGCAAACCGCAGCCGCAGCGCCCTCACGTTCGTGAGCTTCGCCAACGGCTCCAGACCCTTGCCGGTGATGCGCGTGCGACCCAGGTTAATCTCTTGCAGCGTAGGGATCTGGGCCAGCCAGCGCATATCGGCGTCGTTGACCCACGCGGCAGAGAGATCCGCTCGTACGATTTGCCCCGCGGCGTCGCGTTCGAGTTTGCCGCCACGCCGAAGGATGTGCGCGACGGCATCGTCCTGCGCGCGCAACGATACGGCGGTGAATGCGGTCAGCAGAAATCCGCGCCGGTCGACCATAGCTAACTCCGGCGGCGGTTTGCGCGCCGCGACTTCGCGTCAAAAACGATCTCGCACTCGGGCAAAGCCGTCTTCACCGCCTGGTGGCCCTGCTCCGTAAAGAGGGTGTGATAGAGATTGAGCCACTCCAAGTTCTTGAGGGTGTCGATGCTGTCTGCGGAGTCGTCCGTGACGTGCGTGTTGTCGAGATTCAGCCGCCGGAGTTGGGCCAAGCCCGTCAAGTGGGCCATGCCTGCATCGCTCACCTCGGTATGCTCGATGTTCAGCTCTCGAAGTTGCGACAGCTTGGCGATGGATTCGGCGCCTTTGTCATCGAGCCGCGTGCGGACCATTTGCAATTCGGTCAGGTTCGTCAGCTTCGCTAACGGAGCGACGCCCTCGCCGGTGAACCTGGCGTAATTGAGCAGCAGCGTCTCCAAGCCTGCTAGGTTCGAGAGCGCCAGCAATCCGGGGTCGCCGACATCGGTTCCATTGAGATCGAGCTTCTTAAGGCTCTTCAACTCGCCCAGCAGCGGGAAACAGTCGTCCGTAACGTCGGTGTAAGACAGCGAAAGTTCTTGCAGCGCCGCCAGACGGCTGATCGACTCGCATGCCGCGTCGCTCACCGGGGCGCCCGACAAGCTCAAGGACTGAAGGGCGGGGGTCAGACCCTTGAGGCCTGATCCCGTGACCAGCGTCTCGTCGAGCGACAACTTCTTTAACGACGCGAGACGGGTCAGGTTGCGTATGCCTTCATCTCCTATTGGTAGGTTGTTGAGCGTTAACTCTTCCAGACCATGAAAGGCGCCCACCCGCCGCAGGCCGATGTCGCTCACCTGCGTGGCCGAAAGATTCAACTTCGTGAGGCCGTCGAGGTAGACGAGATACTCCAAGTCCTCGTCCGTCGCTGGCGTGGCCGTAAGATCGACCTCGGTAATCGTCTCGCCTTGACGCACAGCGGTTCCGCCCAACTCGGAGATCCATCGCATAAGGGCGGCGGGGTTGCCGTCCGCCGGCAGTGCGGGACGCTCGTTCTCGAAACCCGGAGTCTGGTCGACAAAGGCGATTTGCAAGTTCGGCAAGGCCTCTTGCAAACCACGTATGCCTGCCTGAGTTGTGCGCGAGTAGCGCAGATCCACATCGAGAAGCTTCGGCAACTGCTGCAATCGCGACAAGCCTGCATTGGTGACGCGCGTGCGGTAAAGATTCAATTGCTCGAGCTTGGTCAGCCCTGCCAGAAACTCCAGGCCCGCGTCGCTGACGTCGGCGCCCCTCAGGTTCAGCCGCCGCAGGTTCTTCAGCTTGGCAAGCGACCGCAATCCCGCGTCGCTGATCTCACAGCCGGCGAGGTCGAGCTCTTCGAGCGCAGTCAGCTCGGCGATGTGCAAGAGTCCGGCATTCGTAACGCGCGTGTCGCCCGCGCGCAACCGCCGCAGCTGATGCATTCCGGCAAGGTTCTGCATTCCCTCATCGTCGAAGGGTGTTCGCGAAACGTCGAGCGCCTCTAGATTCGGGAAGTTAGCCAGCGTGTGACCTTGAATCTGCGACTGCCAAACGACCAATTCCTTGAGACCCGACAGATCGGCGATGGCCTCGAGGCCTTCATCGGTGAAGCGAATCGCGTCCAAGAAGTGCCAGCTAAACGAAATGCGCTGCAGCGATACAATTCCGGCGAGATTCCCTAGCTCCGCGCTGTTATTCCAATCGCCGTCAGCGTTGCGGCTCCAGATGGGGCCGGCGATGTCGATGGAACGCAACGATCGCAGGCCTTGCAGCGCGGCCAACTCCGGAGGCTCTATGTTGACGCCGATCAAGTCGACGGCGGTGACCACGAAGTGATCACCGGGAATCTGGCTGGCTTGGGTGATCCAGTCTTGACCGTCGTTGATCTGAATGCGTCCGCCTAGGCCGACCGCCCAGTACGCTACACGCTGATCCGGCTCCGCGGCGAACGTGGAACCAACAGCGAAAATCGCTGCCAGCACGCAAGGGATCAAGATCCGCACGTCGCCCGCGATTCTATCATTGCTTAACGGCCTGAGCCCGCCGCGAGCCGCTTGGCCAAGGCCAGCATGGCGGCTTGCGTTGCATTCGACTCTGGATAGCGGGCGCCAATGTATCTCATCACATCCGCTTTGTAAGACGCGTCGCTTTCAATCGCCTTCGCGATGAAGGCCCAGGCCTCGGGGAGATCTGCATAGACCAGACATCTTCCTGCGATTTCTCGAAGCGAGTCTCTATCGGTCTCTTGAATCACGCGCTCTACGTAAGGAAGTGCATCGGCGCCGTAAGCCGCCATCAACTCCTCGAGCAGCCCATCCGTATGGGAATAGTAGTCACGAGGCATGTGCCTTACATCGATGAAGGCCGCCAGTCTCGATAAGTCTTCAGGACGAGCGATGCGGGCGATCGCCTGCAGCGACGGTCCCAGCGCAATTCCTTCATCGACGAAGCGCCAGATGATCGGCGCCGCCCGTACGTCCCCTAAAAATTGGAGACCCTGGACGTAATCCTGCGAGGTTTCGTGGTCTCCAGCAGCAAGGACATACCTCTCGGCCGCGATCATTGCCGCAACTGTTCTCACTCGCAGGTCCGGCGTCATCTCCGCTATCTGCGGCCAGCCAAGACTACGCACCGCGCTGACGGCGCCTCGCAGCGCTACTGGATTGCTTGAATGCAGGTAGGTCAGGGAGGAGTCGATGAGGTCGAGCGGATCGACGCCAACCGTTCGTTGCGCCAGCAACCATTCGACGGTGGCCGCGCTCGGTCCCCTGCGTTCGACCGTACGTTGCACGGCCTCCAGCGCCTGCGTCAAGGGCCAAAAGTCCAGCCCTTTTGCCGCAAACTGTCCCACGCGAGGATGCAGATGATAGAGCTGTGCGATCACGGCTTCCAGAGATTGTTCGTCTGGAACTCCCAGGATGCTAGGAAGATAGTCGGCAATCAGGTCCTCAGGAGCGACCGGAGGATTGCGAGTCAACTCTGTCAGCCACGCGCGGCGTTGATTTTCCGTCGCGGCTTCCACGCGTAAGGGCGTCCATTCGGACTGGATGTCAATCTCCGTATCCGTTAACGCGCGGTTCCATGCCAACGTATGACCCATGTTCAAGCGGACTTCGTACGCTCCTGGCTCTTCGATGCGATAGAGCATGTGCAGTGGAAGCCGGTCTTGATAACGGTCTCCCAAGGAGCTTGAGCCACACATCATGCCGGCGAATACGCCTCCGTTGAAATGGGCGGCGGGATTCTTTTCGAGCAGCCGTCCGTCTTTGCGAACCTGTAGCTCGTTGCAACCGATGTCCGATGGTCCAAGCGGATACGGATAGCGAATGGGCCAAGCCCGATTTGGCGGGATCTTCACCTGAACCCAAATTGGCATGTTGGTGAATGCGGGCTCGGGCAGTATAAGCCGCACCGGCGCCAAGCCGGCCTCGATTTGTACGACTGGGCTCGCTTGATTGCCGTAAACGATCTGCAGCCCGACCGTGCCCTCCATCGGAACGCTTTGAGGGACTTTGAAGTTGATCTGGTCGCGATGCACATAGAGCAATCCCGCGGGCTCGCCGCCGACGAGCACGCGCACGCCGCAAAGCTCTTTCGGGAAGACCAGCAGATTGTTCCCGCGGACATCGGGCCGCAGCGGACTCGGCGTCTCGCGCAGATCGAGATCCGCGTGGGCTTGGCACGACTGATCTGGCCCTAAGTACGAGCCATAGACGGAGATCAACTCCCCCGGCGCCAGAGGCGTCGTGTCGCTGCTATTGGGGATCTGGACCTTTGCCGCCTCGAAAAACGGCGCCTGGGCGAGGGCCGCCGCCGTCGTCAGGGCCGCCGCCAGCAGAAAGCGAAACATCGCAGGCAATGACGCTACAGGCGGCTGAAATGTTCCCTTTTCGCGAAAATGTGGCGAGCGCGGCAGGATTCGAACCTGCGACCAACGGCTTCGAAGGCCGTTGCTCTATCCAGCTGAGCTACGCGCCCTAATTCTTTAGAATCAACGGTTTAGTCGTCTTGTCTGTCTTCGCTTTATTGGTCGATGTAGTGAAAACTGTAGAGACTCCCGTTGAATCCGCGTTGAATCGCAGCCCCTCGACCGCTTCCCGCTTCGCCGTGATGCGAATGTGCGAGTAGCGCTCCAGCATGGCCCGGCTCATGTGACCCATTATCGCCAACATAGTCGATTCCGGCACGCCATTCTCGGCCATCTTCGTACAGACCGTGTGGCGTAGGTCATGAAACCGGCAGTCCACCTTCGCCCGCTCGCGGATGCCTTCCCAGGCCTTGCGGAACGAACCGATGGGCTTCGTCGGGTCCTCTACCGCGCTCTTATCCGCCTTGCGGCCGCGCTGTCCAGCGGGCAATAGATACCATTCGGGACGCGCCGCCCCAAAGCGCCGGATGTACCAACCACGGTGAGCGTCGAGCATCGCCAGCACGTCGGGATTCAAGGGAATCTGCCGCCCGGTCCCGGCCTTCGTTTTGGCTTCTCCCACGGTCAGGATTCGTTGCCCGAAGTCGATCTGCCGCCATTGCATCGCCTTGATTTCATCGGAGCGCATTCCGGTATTCAAGGCGACGAAAACCGCCGTCCGCGCCGCGTTCGATTCGCAGGCCAAAAGCTCCCGGCGCAACGCCGATTCCTCGGCTTGGCTCAAAGCGCGGCCCACGTCCGATGGTTCCTTGAGCTTCCGCAGCTTGGGCCAAAGCTGCGTCCATTTGGAGCCCACGGCGCGGCTCAAGTTGCCCACTTCCATGTTGATGCGCCGGTTGCCGAGTCCTTCGCCCTTGCGTTGCGTCATGTAAGCCTTGATGCGCTCTTCGGTCAATTCCGCAATCAACAAACCGCCGAGACGCTGCTCGACGGCTTGGAGCGTGTCGCGTACCCATGCCGCAGACCGTGGCGCATGGTCGCTCTCGTATCCTTTGCGGTACGTCGCACACGCTTGGGCGACGGTCCGCAGGCGGTCGGCGCGCTTGTCCGACTCGATGGCATTGAAACTCTCTTCTAGCTCGCGGTGCCGCTTCTTTTCCGCCAGCTTGGCGACGGTCTTAGAGTGCGTCTTGGCCGACTCCTGAATCCGTCGCCCCGCGAAGATGAAGCTGTACCAGTAGGTTTCCCCACGTCTGTAGACGGCCATTCGCGCTCCTATCGTAACTCTCGGGTTGGTTTGGGTGAGAGAAGGGGGCGCCCGAAAGCGCCCCGCCGTGGTTTAGTGGGTGAGCGCCGTGCCGCGATCCGGTACAGGCCTAGTGGCTTCGCTGTCTTCGTTCGCCCCGTAGGGCTTGGTGACGAACTTGGCGAACTTGGCGTCGTCGAGCCTGCCGGTCCATTTCAGGAACGCGGCTAAAGTGTTGATGCGGTCGATGTCGTTGGGGGATTCCGAATCGGAAGCCGCCGCGATGGCCGCGAGCATGAGTAGGTCGCCGTAGCCGTGGCGGGTGTTGATCTGCTCTTCGATGAAGCGCTGCCGGATGTCCAGAACCGTCCGCAGGAAACTGCGGTCATCATCGCCGCCTTCCGTCTCGTCGTCTAGTAGGTCCGCAACGCGCTGATACAGGTGGCCGGTGGCCCAGAGTTTTGACGTTTCAATCATCGCCGCACCGCCTTCGGCTTGGGCGTCTTTGCGGGTTTCTTCGCTTCGATGAAGGCGAGAGCTTGATCGAGCTTGCGGTTTAGGTCCTGCAACTCTTGCAGAACCGTGGCCAACGTTGGTTGGGTAGGCATGTGACTCTCCTATGGAAATAAGAGCCACGCGGGACGCTGCTGCTGGTTGCGTCGTACGACGCAAGGGAATGAAGATGGTGGAAGCCGTTCATTGCAGTTAACGCTGCGTGGCGGTCAGGCCCTCGTCGATGTTGCAAGCATCGGCGGGGGCCGCTTGATGTTGACTATACGCCTGCCGCGTCAGCAGGGGCAAGCGTTGCGCGAAGGTTTCGCGCCGCCGTCCCGTAAGTGCATCCCCAGTCGAGCCCTTCATCATCTAAGCCCGCTGTGTCGGTACAGTTCCACAACTGCCCGGTGATCCACTCTATGCGGCCTTCGGGCGTGAGTCCTTCCCACCACTTCTGTTTGCGCGGATCGTGGAAGGTGGCGATGTCCTCGGCTGTGCTGTGACTGCCCGCCAAGTAGTCTTGGACTAGGACGTGGAAGGCTTCGCGGATGTGTCCGGGTGCATGGCCGCCCCGGCTGGCGTTGTAGCGTCGTTTCATGGCTTACTCCTTTTTCGGGAGTCCAGCCAAGAGTCTGGAGGTCTGTGCTTCTCGCTTCTGCGAAAGGGAGACTGACCGGCTTCCCCTCTGGCTACTAACGGCCTTTCGGCCTTCGCCCCATGCCTTGCCGCAATCCGCTCTCAGCGGAACTCAAACAATGGAAGTCAGTTTAAGGCGCGACGGCCAAGCGAAGCAAGCACAGTCGGTCACTGTACCGCTTCCGCTGCCTGCTTTATCAACTCCATTGCGCAACCTATGGGATGACCGATTGTGACACCGGTGGGCTGCTTTACAAGAAAGCCCGTTTCGTTGAGGCGGAAGACTCGTCCATTTGCGCGATAGATGCGCTGTCGGGCGAGGTCTTCGGGGGTGACTTGGTCCTCTGCAATTTCAGTAGGTAGTAAGACAGGTGCCGGTTCCCAGTCAAGGCCAGACACCACACCTATAGCGACGAATCCTTGATCCGTGCGGCGTACGATAGGTCCGCCAGAGAAGCCGCCAAGGTTATGGCCGTCGATGGTGAACTCACCGTTGCCAAAGGGCGGATTCCTCACTCCCGAAATGGACCCGGTGTTGACGATGGGAATTGGACGAATCGCGTTGTTCGCCGTGGAGTACCGTCCTCTAGGAAAACCGGCATAAGACACTGGCTCATCTATGGAGAACCGCGTCGAAGTCGGCAAAGGAAAATCTCCGGTCACTCGATTCGGCGGGATCAGGACTGCCACGTCGCGGGTGTCTCCGCACCTCAGAACCTTGACATTCATGCCCGTCCAGCCAGTGTTGGTCCTGTACTCGACGGTTCCTGCTTCCCCAGCCAGCGTTTGGATTAAGTGTTTCGCGGTAACGACGTACTGGCGGCCAGACTCGTCAACAGTGAAGGCGCTACCTAGCGTGCTGCCAACTCTGATCATGATTGTCCGGTCCAAGACGTTCACGGTCAGTTGTGCGCTCGCGGTAATTGTCGCAAGTGTGATGAGAAATAGGATTCGTTGTGCCATCCCTGTTCCGGCTTTCATGCCCCGCCACCTCTGCATATCATCTCGCTAACGATGGCCGCGATGCGCTCTGCATCCTGAAGCCGCACAGACTTGGCCAGTTCGTCCACGCGCTCAGGCTCCAGCGACGAGCGGGCCGCTAGCGAGAGTTCTAAACAAACGTCAGCGGCGAGAATCCAGTCGGCGCGCTCGACGGCGTTGCGGAGTTGCTGGAGTAGTTCGTCCATGCGCGCGTTAATTGTAGCGGCCCGCAGACAGAAACGCCCGGCCCTATGAAGAGCCGGGCGGGTTGCGGTTGATAAGTGCCCGAGCGTTTCAGCAGGGGGCGTTATGCCTGTTCGTGATCTCGCTTACCAGGGCAAGAGCTTAGGAGCGCGTTTCCAGCGTCACGGTCGAGCTAAACGTGCTGCCGTTCTTCGGAGTCGTTGCCGTTCCATCGAGCGGCTTGCCGTCGAATCGGACTATCACGCGGATATAGGTTTGGTCGTAGTCGAAGCCGAACTGGTCGCTTAGAGCGATGGACATTCCAGGACGCTCGGCAACGCCGTAGCGGTTGAAGTCGACCAAGGCCAAGTCGCCTTCGGTGCCGAGTACTGCGGTCTTCTCGGTAAAGACCAAAGGGATACCGTGAAGCCGGAAGCCGCGCTGTGCATCGCCTTCGAGCATCCGGGTGAGTACTCCGGCCGTGCCGATGGCAAACGCCAAGAGCGAGAGTTGCGGAAACGTCGAAGGGTGAGCAATCCACGTCGCCGCGCCGCTGACAAGCGAGCTAGGCAACATCCTGGACATCATATTGACCACGTTCTCCGACAAGAGCGTTGCTGTTGCTTGGCCGGTCTCTTTGCTGACCGTGATCTTGTTTGCCCCTTGAAGCGCGCCCTTCGGTTGAGCGGCGCCCACTCCGTTGAGAAGCAAGTCGTCGCGGCCGAAGGCCACGGCCGTCGCAATCGCGGATTCCAGGTCGCCTAGAAACCTTGGAGCATCGCTCAAAATTTCATTGCTGACCGGCACCAAAACCGCGCCCTTTTTCAAGTCGTAGTCCACGTGCAAGAGCTTGCCTTTCGTGGTGGAGATTTGGCCCTCTTCGGCAACCATCGCCATCTTGATGGTGCCCGAGATTGCGCCGCTGCTTCTGTCGTACGTGTCCCAAACAGGAACGCTAAGCGTGCGCCCTTCGCCCGAGTTGACCGGGTACACCTTGGCCCGCGAGCGTACGACTTCTTGCTCTAAAGCAAGGTCCAGAATCCGGCCGGCGATCTTCTCAGGAACGACGGCGCCGCCGTCCTGAAACACCTTCGTGTTCATGCCGGCCGCGCGCTTCTGGTACAGTCGCGGGTCGTGACGCTTGCTCAAGAGGGCAAGGTAAAACTCTTCGTCTGACTCCCAGCCCGCCATGTCTTCGGGATCGACTTCGCATCGCTGGCACAACTCCCGATGCGAGCGCGTCTCTAACGGGTCCGTAGACGAGACGGCGCCGGTGCGCTTCTGAATAGGTTGTCCGTTGGCATTGCGAACGGTGCCGAACTGTCGATCCAGTTCTAGGTTTTGCTGATCGGCGCGAATACGCTCTTCGCGGATCTGAGCGTCGAGCCCTTCGGCCTCGGCCAAGAGCTTCTCAGCCATCGCGGCCTCGCTCGCGGTCATGCCGCGCTTCTCACCCTTGCCGGTGATGGCCTCAACCTTGTCGAGTAGCGCGAACTTTTGATCGCGCAACTCCAATTCCTTCATGG
>CAZYOX010000041.1:0-18098 GCA_964649285.1 uncultured Bryobacterales bacterium
TCGCCGCCCGCCTCCGGCTTCGGGGTGCTCTCGGAGCTGGCAATCAAGCGGAGGAAGGAAAAGGACTCCAGCTTCCGAACTCCCTCCTCGGTCTTCCAGACGAGGGCTCCCTGGATTGGGCCCCGCGTGCAGTCGGCCGCGAAGCCCAAAGTCAGACGAGATCCCGAAGTGTTGACGTTCGAGCGAAAGTTGAGAAGGCGCGGAGAGCCACAAACGCCGGCCTCCTCATGGACGGCTCCGAAAACCGACTCAACGCCAAAAGGCTGGAACCGCTCTTGCAGCGCCCCGGTCATCATTTGACGGATGCCGGGGTAGTCACCTTGATTGATACGGGTTAGGAGGTTTTGGGTGAGTGCCTGGGCTTCGCCGGCGACTTCCTGGAGCGCCCCGCAGCCAAAAGTGATTGCCGCAAGACAAGCCAGGACTGGGACTGGGTTAGGTTTCGGCATAGAGTTCCTCGTTGCGCGTGACAGGCGCCTCGTAGATGTCGGCGCGGAACCATCCGTAGAGGAGCAGCCAGAACACGAAAGGAATGCTGTAGCTCAATAAGGTCGTCAGCGTAACGCTCAGAAAGCCAGAGCCGGGAAAGGGAGGTAAGAATCCCACAGCAAGGCCGATCACAAGGCTTGGAACCAAAGTGATTACAAGAATTAGTAGGTAGCTGATGAACACCTCTAGCGTTCGATATCGGGTGATCTCCCAGCTGCGTTTGAGGGCGTTAACGTTTGGCTCAAACAGAGCGACGAGCGTGATTGGAAAAAGGCGTAATCCCAGATAGATTCCCGGCAAGATCAGGCACATGAAACCGGCTACAAAAGCGCACAGAGCGACGAACGAGTATCCAATGACTCGCGGTAGACGACGCAGCGCAATCGTCAGGGCCTGGCCGAGGGGGACAGTCGTCCAACCTATGGCAACACTGACGGCTGTTGCGACGAATGAATAAAAAGCAGTGGTGAAGGCGATCAAACAGGCCATCAAGAGGAAGAGGATCAAGAGATTTCCGCCAATAACGGCCTGCTGAATCATAGGAGACAGTGGCGTCAGTGCTAACGGGAGAACTCCGACGACCGCTGAGCCGATTAGAAGGAAGGGCATCGTCCGCACGCAAACCTGGGCGAATCGCCGCAGGAAGGCAAGAATTCCGGGAAAGGACTCCAGTGGCGGGCGTAGTTCTAAAAAGGTGTTCACTGAAACCTCGAAGGTGTGGGAATTTGAACAGATTCAGCGGCCCAAAGTCTACTAGGAATCGGAGGCTGGCATGGGCGCTAAGATGGGCGCTTGGCGGCGGGTCTGATTAAACGTGGAGCCGCGATGCTGGCGGTTTTCGTCGCAGTGTGGCTACTGGCGGAAGCACTCGTCGTCTCTACGGGGTTATAGGGTCCGGCGGATTTCGCGGGCCGCCCCGGGTGGATGTATGCCGCTCGTTCCGTCGCCTCAATGCGAACACGAAAGTCCGGTTGCGATGACCGATAGGCCGGATGCCTTGGATGGAGCGCAGCATGCCTAGGACGCGACCTACAGGGGGTGCTGGCGCTGCTGCCGTCGCAGGAGTCGACTTATATCGGAGACTACGAAAGACTTATTGGCGGCGGCTACTTGCTCAACGAGCAAGTGGGCTATGAACGCCTCACGGAAGCGGCACGGCAGGCCGGGGCGGTCGTGGTCGACTTGACCGACGCCTTCTCGAGCACGCAAGTGAGAGACTGTATTTCGGATATGACGTCCACATCAACGTGGCGGCGTTAGCACAGGAGTAAGAAAGATGAGAGCCATTCGACTCGACGAGCCGAAGCATTTTGCCTATATAGAGATGGACGAGCCGGGTTCGCCAGGGCCGGGCCAGGTGTTGGTCGAGACGAATCGCATGGGCATCTGCGGGACCGACTACAGCGGATTTTTGGGCAAGATGCCGTTTTTCAGCTATCCGCGGGTGATTGGCCATGAACTGGGCGTAACGGTGCTCGAAATAGGCGAGGGCGTGAAGAACGTGGAGCCCGGAGACAAGTGCAGCGTGGAGCCCTACATGAACTGCGGCCATTGCTACGCCTGCCGCAAGGGCGCGACGAATTGCTGCGAAACGCTGAAGGTGATCGGCGTGATGATCGACGGCGGGCTGTGCGATCGCTTCTTGATTCGCGCCGAGAAACTGCATCCTTCGAAAAGACTCTCGTTGGAACAGTTGGCGTTGGTGGAGACGTTGGCGATCGGCTGCCATTGTGCGGATCGGGGCGAGCCGCGGGAGGGCGATCAGGTATTGATCATCGGGGCCGGCCCGATCGGCCTGGCGACGTTGGAGTTTACGCGGCTGACCGGCGCACGGGTCACGATGATGGATACGGTCGAGTCGCGTCTCGAGTTTTGCAAGAAGCAGTACAACGTGGAGCACACGTTGTTGGCGCGAGGAGATGCCTCGGACTTGGACCGCATCAACGAACTGACCGGCGGCGAGCGCTATGCGGTGGTGACGGACGCGACCGGCAGTAAGAAGTCGATGTGCGACGCCTTGCACTACGTGGCGCAGACGGGCAATTTGGTCTACGTCGGCATCACAACCCAGGAGTTGGCGTTCGAACAGCGGTTCATGCATCGGCCGGAGCTGACCATTAAGGCGTCCCGCAACGCTGTACCGGAGAACTTCACGAGAATCATCAGCTTGATCGAGAAGGGCGTCATTGATACAGACACGTGGATTACCCACCGGACGTCGTTTGATGACGTGGCGCGCGAGTTTGAGACGTTCACGCGTCCCGAATCGGGCGTGCTGAAGGCGATGATTGAGGTGAACGGATAGTCAAACGCGCGAACCCGTAGCCGAGGCCGGCGCAAAGTAGGCCGGCCAGAATGTCGAGCCCGTGATGATAGCGAGTGTAGAGACATGCGCAGGCCATGCCGACGGCGAGGAAGAGGCAGAGACTCCCAAAGCGGGGATACGTTGGCAAGAGGCCTAAACTCATGCCGAAGGTTCCGGCGACGTGCCCGCTGGGAAAACAAGCGCCCGAGACCGCGCCGTGGGAGATGATCGTCTCGATCCAGGGGGTGAAGAAGATGCCCTGGAAGCGGGTGAGGCCAGTCATCAGATCGGGATTCTCCCATGGGCCGCGCGCAGGCAAGTAGGGGTACCAAACGAAGGCGAACAGGAAGGACGCCGTTACCGATGTGATGGCGAGATCAAACCCTGGGGCGGGCGGCCGCTTGGTAGACGGGGAACCGATGTAGGCGAAACTGCCGCCGCCCAAGACGATCAAGTAGTACGAGAAATAGAAGAAGTGCATGATCTCGTCCTGCGGCATTCCGACGAAGGGGTTGAGCAATACGCCCGGACTGCCGCCGAAGATCGCCTTGTCGGCGGCAAACAGATATGGCTCGAACCAGTAGGGGCTGCTGGTCCAAAGAGCGTTGACGAAGTAACGGACTTCTTCGAAGTAGAAGATAACGAGCGCGAGCGGATACATGTGCCGCAGAAATCGAAGGGTTTGGCGAACCATGATCTGGGCAAGGGTTTCCGTCGGCTTGCGGCGTTCCCATGCGGCGCCGCGGGCGGGCAGCCATAGAATGAAGGCGATGATGCCGATGTGCGCGGCGAGCAATTCAAGCGGACGCCTGGCGGTCCCGTAGTTGAAGGCGATGAATAGACCGACGAATGCCGTGTAGCCGACGAGAAGACGGTCCAGGGAAGTCAGGCGTTGGGCTAGAGAGGGCAAACCGCCAGCCCTCTGATAATATCCCGGCAGGTTGAAGCTAGGCGGCGAGCGCGCCGATTTCGTCCGTTCGGACGCTGAAGCTCCGCACGGTTCGTTGATTGTCGCTGCGCGGTTCTGTCGCGTGGCTTGTCGCGTCCGGCTCAACTCGGACTTTACGGAACTAGAGGACTAGCCTCGATTTGTTGCAGGGCCTCTTGTGCCGCTTGCTGTACCCTAGGCGAGTCATCCTGAAGGGCCTGGGTGAGCGCGGCGATCGTGGGTGAGTCGGAGGCGCCGATGCGGCCGATGGCCAGGGCGGATTGGAAGCGAACATTTGGATTGTTGTGGCGCAGCGCGATGAGGAGTGCTGGTAAAGCGACGGCGGCCCTTTTGCCGGCCACGGCGAGCGCTTCGGCGGCGGCTCGGGCGGCGCTGTCGTTTTCTCCCGCGAGCATCGCGGCGAGTCTAGGAGCCGCGGCTGTGGGAACTTCACCGGAAGCGGCGAGCCCGCTGGCGGCTGCGGCGCGGTTGGCTGCGGCAGGATCATCAAGAGCTTCGATGAGCGCGTCCGAGGCTGCCAGCGTGACGTTGACCAAGGGGGCCAATGCGCTGATGGCTTCGCGGCGGATTTCCGGCGATTCGTGGGAGAGCAGCCGACGGAGATTGGGAGCGGCAACAGCCGAACGGACGCTGAGGTTGGCGAGTAGCCTCAGAGTGCTCCGGACGACGGCGATGTCGGGGTCCTCAAGCAACAATGCAACAGACCGGACGATGTCGGACGACGGGCGGTTGATGAATCCGATGGTCTTGACGACGGCGACGCGGACTGTAGGTTCGGGGTCGTGTAGGGCGGCGAGCAGGGCGGAGACGGTTTCCGCGGCCGGGTGCGGATGGATCAGCGCCTCTGCCGCGGCAATGCGTTGCTCCACGTTGCCTTGGCGGAGGAGACGCAGCAAATCTGGTGAAACTTGCGCGGCGAGGAGCGAGGCGCTCAGCAAAAAGAGCAAGCTCGACCGGCGCACTAGTCGATCAGCGACACTCAAGGTACAGGCTTAGATAGTAGTCGACCTGATCACGGAACGGTGGGCGTTCTGCTAAGTTTTTGGCAATGATCCGTGTTGGAATGAAACGATGCGTCTGACCTTGCATACCGACTATGCGCTGCGGGTTCTGCTTTATCTGAGGCTGCGCGACGATGGGAAGTCGACGATTCAAGAGATTGCTGACGCATACGGGATCTCGAAGAACCATTTGATGAAGGTCGTTCAGCGGCTGGCAGGCTTGGGCTATGTGGACGCTAGCCGGGGAAGGGGCGGCGGACTACTGTTGGCGAAGGAACCGGTTGAGATTAACCTTGGCCGGTTAGTGCAACAGATGGAGCCGAACATGGATTTGGTGGAATGTTTCGACATGGAGACCAATACGTGTCCGATTGCGCTTATGTGTGACTTGAAAAGCGTATTGGGTGAGGCGCAGCAGTCGTTTCTGGGGACGCTGCTTCGCTATACCTTGGCGGACCTTGGCACCCGGCCGCAAGAGCTGAAGAAGATTTTGAATATTCCGAGGGCCGATGAGTAGATCGCGCTTCCCTCCCAGCTACGAGATTTGGACCAAAGCCCAGCCCAGAAGCGCACCGCCGACGACGAGGTAGGCGGAGTTGACCTCTAGGAAGAAAACCGCGATAGCAGCGGCGACGGCGACAACGGCAGCTTGCCAGCTAATTAGGGCGGAACGGCCGAGTTCAACGACCACTGCGGCCATCAGCCCGAGAGCGGCGACATTTACCGCGTCGAGAAACGCAGCGGACCAGGGTGACTTGCGCAGCCGGGGAATGATCGGGTTGAGGATGGCGACGAAGACGAAAGAGGGCAGGAAGATGCCTAACGTCGCGACGCAGGCCCCGGGCCAACCCAAGAGGACATAGCCGACAAAGGTAGCGGTAGTGAGTACGGGGCCGGGGGTGAACTGTCCCGCGGCGACGGCATCGAGCAATTGTGCCTTGGTGAGCCAGCCGTAGTCGGCGACCAAGCCGCCTTCGAGAAAGGCAATCAGTACGTACCCGCTGCCGTAGAGGATCGAGCCCACCTTGAGGAAAAACAGTCCGAGTTTGGTGAGGGAGGCGGCACCGGCAGCGGCCCCCGCCGCCGCGGCTGCGGCAAAGACTTGGCGCTTGGTCTGAGAGAGCAGCAAGATGACTCCGGCGGCGGCGCTTTCGGTGCGCGAGGTATGCAGCCAGACGGTTCCCAATAGGCCGATGACCGCAAGAGTGGCAATCTCTCCCGCTCCGAGCAGGGAGGCCACGGCGGCGGAGGCGCCGATGAGCCCCAGCCGCCAGCCCTTGGCGGCCTTCTTGCCGAGCTTCCAGAGAGCCCCCAGAACGATGGCGATGACAGCGGGTTTAATGCCGACGAGGAACGGCTCGACCGCCGGTAAGGCGCCGTACTTCACGTAGGCCCAGGCGAGCGCGCCGGTCAGTCCGGCGGCAGGCAGAATGAAACAGACCCCGGCGACAATCATGCCCGGCAAGCCGCCACGTTCGTAGCCGAGGTGCATGACTATCTCGGTAGAGTTAGGGCCTGGGATGAGATTGGTGGCCCCGACGAGATCGAGGAAGTGCTGACGAGAGATCCACTTGCGACGTTCGACAAACTCGTCGTCCATCATGGCGATGTGCGCAGCGGGGCCGCCGAACGCGATGAACCCGAAGCGAAAGAAGAGACCGGCGATCTCTAGCAAGCGCAAGGTCCATTCTAGTCCCGAAGAGAAACAGCCATAAGGCCGACGGTGATTGACTAGCGGCAACCCGATCCGCTGGACGCGACCTGATGAACCGCCGGGAGTTGATTGTTTTCGGAGCTGCGGCCGCCCCTGCTGGAGCGGTTGGATTAACCGCGGGCTATCGATTCCACGGGCCGCTTCAACGAATCATTCGCGAGCCGGAGACGCCACGAGTCAGCGAATTCGAAGTTAGCGCCCGCAAGATCGTCGAACGCCATCGCCGGCAAAGCAAGCAAGACGTCCAGGCTCTCAAACGGAAGTACGAGGGAGAAATTCTCGCCAAGTTTCGCGTTTGGGAACTATTGCAGAAGTTGGCTCTCTGCGTTCATCCCACCGACACGACGCTGCAGTGCACTAGCCCGTACACGCATGTCTGCCAGATCGTAGCCGCCATGGAACAGGACGCCCAACTCGACGACTCGATGCTGCTGGTTGCACTGCTTCACGACTTGGGCAAGGTCGCGCTATTGGCCAACGACGCGTCGGAAAACGTCGTCTGCTTTACGCGGCCCGTCGAAGAGAGCGAAGCCGGCATTGGTCTCGACAATCTCCTCCTGCAATTCGGACACGACGAGATTGCCTACCAGCGCTTGAAGGACGAGGTCCCCGATCACGTCGCCTGGATGATTCGCTACCACAGCACGATCGCGGGCCGCGTCGAACCCTACTTGGACGCGCGTGACCGCAAATACGAAGATCGCTATTTTTCGAACTTTCGCAGGTACGATCAAGGGACCAAGTCCCCGTCGGCTCTGCCGAACCCCGCCGCACCTGGAGCGTTATCGCGACTTTGTGGAGACGCGATTTCCCCGGCCGATTCTGTTCTAGGCGTCCTGTACCGTTATTTTTCGAGCAAGAACCCGCCTACGAACATGGCGTCAATACCGGACGCGTAGAAGCTGCGCACGGCAGAGCGTGGGTCGCTGACGAGCGGTTCACCGAACAGATTGAACGACGTGTTGTAGAGAACCGGCAAGCCTGTCCTGGCGCCGGCGGCTTGAAGCAGTTGCCAGAACATGGGGTTGTCTTGCTTGCGCACGACGTGAACGCGTACGCGGTCGCCGTCGAGCACAGCATGTTCAAAGGTTTGGCGGTGTTCCGGCTTTACGCGGCTAATGGTGGCCAGCGACCAGGCATTCTGGCCGCAGTCGAAGTATTCTGACGCCTTCTCTTCTGGAACCGAAGCCGCGAACTTGCGGAAGTCCTCACGGTGCTTGATGAACTGGTTGAGATTGATGGTTGAGTACGGGTTTAGAGGCGAGGCGAGGATGCTGCGATTGCCTAATGCTCGAGGACCGAACTCGGTACGGCCTTGGAACCAGGCCAGTATCTGATTGTCGTGCAGGCGCTGCACGGCGGTCTCAATGATCTCGCTGTCTGTGAGCATGTAGCGGAAGCGCAGCTTGCAGTTCTCAAGCGTGATCTTGATTTGGCCCGAATCGTACTCGGGTCCGAGAAAGAGGTTGCTGAAAGGCTTGCGCGCCTTGTTGCCCAGGGATATGTGCCAGGCGTACAGCGCAGTGCCTACGGCCGTGCCTGCGTTGCCCGCGGCGGGCTGCACCCAGACATTCTCGAACTTGCCTGATCGCTCCAAGGCGGCGACGAGTAGCGCGTTGAGGGCGAGGCCGCCAGCAAAGCAGAGGTTCTTGCCTTGGCCGGCCATGCCGATCACGGCGTTCTCGGTGGCCGCTTGAATGCTAGCGGCAAGATCGGCGCGTTCTGTGCGGCTTAGAGTTTCCGCGGAGTCGAGATCCGCCTCTTCATAGAACTTTTCCCCAAAGCCGCCATGTGTGGTTCTGGCAGTGTCGAAATAGCTGTGATCGAGGTTGATCGGGCTGCCGGATTTCGAGCCCAGGATGCGAGTGAACAGAGGGGCGAAACGCGGTTCCCCTCGAACGGAAAGCCACTGCACTTTGTGCTCTTCGGCGTCGGTGCGAAAACCGATCAGGGCGGCCACGCGGCTGTAAAGAGCGGCCGGCGTGTCGGGCGAGTAATAATCGCGCACCGATCGCAGGCCAGTTCCATCGGCATGCCAAAGCGCGCCGCAGCGCATGTCTCCCCGGCTGTCGACCGTGAGCACGTGCGCCTCTTCGAATGGGGAAGCAAAAAACGCGCTGGCGGCATGGGAGAAGTGGTGATCGAGAACAACCATGCGAGCGTTGGGGAACAGAGCCTTGAGTCGCAGATGGAAAGTAGGCTCTGACGAGGGGTCGAGCGGGCGGGCGATAGCGACGACGTCGATCTGGTCGTGACTCGCCTTGGCGATCTGCAGGCAGGTCTCGATCGCCATCGCCGGCAGACCGCCGGCATGCGGTTGACGTTGGAGTTTCTCTTCTTCGATAGCGGCGACGATTTCTCCGTCGCGCAAGATGGCGGCTGCTCCGTCGTGGCGCCAGCCTCCAATTCCCAGTATGAACATAAAGGCTTCTTCGTTCTTCCCTAGACGGCGCGCAGCCGATGCACTGTTTTCTGCTGCCCTATCAAGTCGAACACTTCAAAGGCGCTCGGTCCGACGGACTGGCCGGTGAGCGCGGCGCGCGATCCGTTGATCAACAGTCCCGCCTTCACGCCCTTCTCCTCGGCGTAAGCTCGAAGTGCAGCTTCGACGGTGGCGTGATTGAAATCGGCAAGCGCTTCCAGCGGATCGGCGAGCCCGCGCAAGAGTTCGCGGGCATTGTCTTTTTCGAGGTTCTCGACGGCCTTGTCTTCCGTCGGGAACTCGTCGCTGAAAAACGCCGCGCCGCGCTGACGGAACTCGCCCAACAGAGTGTAGCGGCTGCGGATCGCGTCGACTTTCTTAAGCGTGGCGGGATCGCTTTCCATGCCATCGCGCCACCAACCGGCCTGCTGCAATTCCGGCTTGACGTACTTGATGAGTTGTTCGACGGGCATGCTGCGCAGGTGCTGGCCGTTGAGCCAAACGGCTTTGGGCGGCGCCCAGTTAACCGGGTCGTTCTCATCGAACTGGACGATGGAGTTGGTGCGCAGGATGTCTTTGGCGTCGAACTTCGCGAGCAGTTCTTCGACCGTGAAGACTTCTTGATTGTTCTTCGACGACCAGCCGAGCAGGCTGATGAAGTTGATGAAAGCTTGCGGCAAGAAGCCGGCATCGCGGTAATTGACGACGCTGACAATGGGACCGTGCTTACGCTTGGAGAGCTTGGATTGATCCGGCCCCAACAGCAAGGGCAGGTGCCCGAACTGCGGAGGCGTCGAGCCTAGAGCCTCGAAGATCAACACATGCTTGAACGTGTTGGTGAGGTGGTCTTGGCCGCGCAGAATGTCGGTGATCTTGAGATCGGCGTCGTCGACGCAAGAGGCCAGGTGATAAGTCGGATTGCCGTCGCTGCGCAGGAGCGCGAAATCCTCCATGTCGGCATACTTGCGGAACTGTTTGCCAAAGACCTTATCCTTGAAGGCAACGCCTTTGGGGTCTTCGCGAGGGACGCGGAAACGTATGACGAACGGCTGGCCCTCGGCGGCCATGCGGTCGCTTTCTTCGACGGAGCGTTCACGCTGCCCCGGATTGCAGGTCCAGGCGACTTTAGTCTCGCTGGCCTCTCTCGGCTCGTCATCGGAGGCTGTCGTGAAGTCGCGGTAGGCGGCGCCCTTCTTGAGCAGCGCATGGGCGGCATCGATGTGGAGTTGCAGGCGCTGGGATTGGTAGTACTGCTCATCCCAATCGAGCTCCAGCCACTCCATGCCCTGCAAGATGGACTGCAGTGAAGCGTCGGTGGAGCGCTGGACGTCGGTGTCGTCGATCCGGAGAATGACTGTGCCGCCCGACTTCCTTGCATAGAGCCAGTTGAAGAAGAAGGTTCTGGCTCCGCCGATGTGTAGAAACCCAGTCGGAGAGGGTGCGAAGCGGACACGCGTCATTGAAATTTTGGTGCGGAGCCAAACGCAGACACGGCGGTAGGCCCAGGGGCCAGTATATCAATCTGGCGGGGCCCCTTCATCGTTGAAGAATATGCACCACTGTGGTGCGCATTGCTATGCTAAACGCATGGCGACGCGTAGAAAAGCGTCTGCGGCAAAGTCCGTTCGTCAGAGCGTGACGATTCCAGCAGAATTGGCAGCTGAGGTTCAACGCGTGGCGAAAGAGCGTCGCGTCACAAGGAGCAGGGCATTGGTCGCGCTCGCGGAGCGCGGCGTCCGGGCAGAGGCCGAAGCGAAAGAGCAGCTACGCTCCTCCTACCGGCGATTTGTCGAAGAGAAAGAGCCAGCCTTAAAGAACGAAGCGGGGCTGGAGTTGATACGCTCCATCTTCGGGTCCGACTCCATTGCCGAAGATCCAGTTCGGTGATCTGCCAAGGGCGGTTTGGCATCACCTTCTTGAGCGCGTCGCCGAACGCCGCATATCGTTGAACGATCTGGAACGCTTGCAGGCATGAGTGCGAACCGGACCGGTTGCGCCCGAGGGCGACTGGTATAAGGACTTCGACTCGTTCATCTTGTGCGGCTCCGGCAAGTATCCCAAGACGGTCTTGGAGAAGGGGATGGCGCCGTTCGGGGAACCCGTCGATTGAGCCGGGGCTCAGAGAGTGGCCCGCTAGAAAATTGACCGATGGATTCGCACGTGCCGGTTGTCTTGTCCTCTACATCTGCTCGATATTTAGCGCGTAGGTAGAATCGTCAGGGTTCGCGCGATAGACCTTCAGTGTGGGCTGACAGTTGGCGACCATCAGTTGCACCTTCTCAGCATCAACCTTAGAGCCAAGAATGATGCCAGTGATCGCGCCTGGCGGCAGATCGAGGAAGTTATCTTTGGTTTTCGCTAGTGACGTAGCAGGTGCGGAATCGCGCTCCAGTGGTTGGGCAAGAATACGGTACTCATGCTCGTATGCCCAGACTGATGACTTTGTGAGCACGGCGTAGCGAGCCATCTCTTCGTCGTGCAGGATCAGGTTGCAGTCGATGATTGGTCGCTGCATTTGATAACTGACCTCTAGTGCATTTCCAATGAGAGGCACAGCCGCATCGAATTCCAGGCAGATGCCCGTGTGGCGCTCCGCGTAGTGCGCCCACATGAGCAGTGAGTCTCGGTGCGGAGTCAGAGAGTAGATCCTCCACCTCTCAAGAATGAGTTTTCGGGAATTCTCGTTGAGTGATTCAATTGCTTGACAAAGGAACTTCGGTTCAGAGAGCACCAATTCATCGTCTGCCGACTCGGCGATACGCGCAAAGAATTTCTGCCATTGCGCAAAGCACGCGTCCTGATTGACCCCTGCAGCCGAGTAGAGCGGACGAAGATCCCAGGGATCATTGAGGCGAGCAGGATCGGAGCATCGGATGCGGTTGTTCTTAAGCGTGTCTGAAAGGTGACAATCGTCGAAACGCTGGTAGTGGTACAGCTTCTGAATCCCATTCTGCGTGGCAGTCGTCGGCATTGTGAGGTGTCTTGGAGTCCGTTCAACGGTTCGGAGAGAGCTGGGCTCCGGCCTGCGAATTCACCCAAATTCCGATGGAGCCCCAGCAGAGGAAGACGACGTAGGTCATGGCCTGGAAGAGCAAGATGAACGCGATGGCGGCCTCTTGGGTGAAGCCGAATGGCGTGAGGATCGTGACGGCGGCGAACTGATAGATGCCGACGTAGCCGGGAGTGGAGGGCAGGGCGCTGCTGAGGCCAAGTCCGGCAATCAGCAGGAAGGCGACGGTCAGCGGAATGGGGACGGCAATGGCCTTCGAGCCCACGACGACGATCGCGCCATCAAGGAACCAGATAAGGGAGGTGAGCGCTAAGTACTTGGCCAGTCGCCGGCGGTCGTGAAAACTGCGCAGCCCCTGAACCCCTTGACGTAAGAAGTGCTCGGCGCGTTCGCGGAAGCGTTCCGGAATGGGCAGGCGGGCCAGGATGCGTTCCCAAAAGGGTTCAAAAAGCGGGAAGAGGCTGAGCACCACGACGCCGGCAATGCCGGCGATCGCCAGCGGCTCGGCGGCGTCGTTGAGCCAGCCAGGGTTCTCGGGCAGGAGGAGCAAGACAGCCGAGGCGATAGAGATCAGCGCCAGGGCGTCCACCACGCGTTCGCATAGAGCGGTAGTCAGCACGAATGTCTTGCTCAGGCCGGTGCGGCGGCTGATCATCACAGTGCGTACGAACTCGCCGGCGCGGGCGGGAAGAAAATTATTGCCGAGATAGCCTGCGGCTGTCGCCCAAAACACTTGCGCGAAGGAGATGCTTAGCTCCGTCGAAAGCAGTACGCCCCATCGCCAGGAGCGCAAGAATAACGCCGTTGACATGATCGCCAGAGCGGCGGCAATGCCCAAGGGGTTCGCGCCCTGAATGACATTCCAAACGGTGAGCCAATCGATGCCGCGAAGCGAGTAGTAAAGCAGGATGCCCGCTAGAGCGAGAGATACGATCCAGTACACCGCGCTCGGTCGGGATCGAGGATAGCTCTCGGCTGCTTCAGGCATATGGCGGCGTGAGACGGGAGCGACAGGACGCCGCCAGAGATCAATCGTCTCACAATGTTTCGACAGGGGGTGATCTGTCAAATGGCTTGGCGGCGGAAGCGTAGGCTTTCGCTCCATGTAGACAATGTCGTACAGTAATCCCGACGTTTGAAGGAATTCATCATGCATCACCGAATCTCGTTGCTTCTCCTTTCATCGACAGGGTTCCTGATGCCGGCCGCCCCTCAACAGCCAGTTGGGTATGTCGACGCCGCGCCGGTCTTGCGTGTGTGAATCAGGCGATGGGCGTGGATAAGTTGCGCTGCATCACCTTTCCGGCGTGGGCTATGTCGGCCGCGTGGGGCAAAACGTCTTGCAATGTTCGGACTGGTCGCTAGGCGAACCGCTGGCCGACGATATCCGGGCGATCAACTTCGAGGCGAAGACCTATCTAACTGATGCCATACCGGGTCGTTCAGCGTTGGCGGCCTGATAAGCTAGGTCAGCAGTCAATGTGGAGATAAGAACGATGAATAAGAAGCTCTGGATCCTGTCTGTGCTGTTCCTGCTTCCGAGCGCTTCGGGATTGGCACAGGAATTTCCCCCGGGATTCGTCGACCCAATGCCGCTGCTGGCCGCCGCGTCGGAGGAGATCGGCGAGCAGAATTTCCGGTGCGTGACTTTTTCGGGGACCGGATATAGCGGCGCAGTAGGGCAGGTGTACGACAACGCGCCCAACGTCGACTGGGAGCGCAGCGAGATGACCAACTACACTCGCATGATCAACTGGGAGACCGGAACGAGTGTTGAAACCTTCGACCGGGTACCGGGTAAAAATCCGGCCTCGTGGAAATACGGTCTCGGCTGGATGGGCGGCACGCCGACTCAGAAGCACTCGCGCCAGACCTTTGTCGTGAATGGTGATAAGGCCTGGGCGATCGACGGCGACGGGCAGCCAGTCGCCGCCACGGCAGAAGATGCCGAACGCTGGCAGCTCGACATCTGGCTGAATCCACCCGGTTTTCTCAAGGCCGCTCGCATGCCCGGCGCCGACCCCAAGGCGTTCTGGCGCTGGGAGCAGATCGAGATGGGACGAGACGGCAACGTCGTCAATCTCACGAAGATGCATGTTGTGTCGATCACCGTGCTCGGCAAGTACCGAGTGGATGCCACAATCAACCCGCAGAACCAGATTCAGCGCATCCACGTGATGGTGCACTCGCCCGTCCTCGGCGACTTCAATATCGAGCAGGAATCCACGGATCAAAAGCAATTCGGCGATGTGAAGTGGCCGACGAACTGGCACTCGCACCAAGGCTGGGACGACAACTATCAATTCGCGAGCGAAAGCACTGGCCACAACGGTTACGGCGGTGTGTTTCCGAACGTTCAACCAAACGTGTGCCCGAGTTCGGTGCCGGTTCCCGACAACCTGCAGCCGTCAACTCAACCGGACCCGGAAATCGTGACCGTCGAAGAGATTGCCGATGGCGTCTACCTGCTGGGGGGCGGCCCCATCAACAGCTACATGGTGGAGTTCGCCGATTGGGTGGCGGTGTTCGAGGCGCCGATCAACGAGAAGCGTAGCCTCGCGGTCATTGAAGAGGTCGTGAAACTAGCGCCGGACAAGCCGATACGCTGGCTGATCAGCTCGCATCCACATTTCGATTCGATCGGGGGTCTGCGCACCTATCTACATATCGGATCCACGATTGTCACACACCGCAACAATATCGATATGTTGAATCGGGATGTATTGAACTACCGGACTCAACGGATCGAGCCAGACATCACATCGCTGGCGCCGCCGACCGAGTTGGCCGAGGGCTACAACTGGGAAGCCATCAACGAGAACTTCGTAATTACGGACAACGAGCGCATTTTGCGGATCTATTATGTGCAACCGCTTGACCATGTCTCTGGCATGCTCATGGCCTACTTGCCCAAAGAGAAGATCGCTTTCGAGTCCGAACTCTTCAATACGCACGAACCTCCACCCGCAGAGCCGACCCCGGCCATGAGGAGTTTCTTCAACCAGATACAGCGCATGTCGCTCGATATCGAGACGATTGCGCCGACTTTCGGGCGGCCCGTGCCTTATGCGGAGTTCGTCGACGCGATGGGCGACCATGCGAAGCTCTGCGAGACGGTGATCTCCGGCGGGGCAGTTGGCATGGTGCCCTGCGAGACGTTGGGGCAATAGCCGTTCAGATTGAGTTCGGAAAGCCAGGTTTGCGCCAACTCCGAGGCGCAAACCTGGCGACGAAAAACCCCGGCGCATCGGCCGATCGGCTTATATGTGGAGACGGGTGCTTCCATCCAGGGGCCGGCAACGCCCTGGACGGAAGCGGTCCAGTTGATGTAGGGCGCCCTTAAGCCAGCTGCACGATGCCGTGTTTGACCGCGTATTGGGTCAACTCGGCTGTCGTGCGCAGGTCGAGGTGCTCCATCAAGCGGTACTTGTGGAACTCGACGGTCTTCGGCGACACGTTGAGGATGTTGCCGATTTCCTTGATGGTGTTGCCCTCGGCGACTAGCTGCAGAACCTCGCGCTGACGAGCGGTGAGCGACGCGGAGGGGCCATCGGGACGTAACGGTCCGCCGACGATGGATGAGGTCATTAGACCTTTGGCGATCGGGGGCGTCACGTAGACGCCTCCATTTAGGACTTCGCGAATGGCCGTGACCAATTCAGCGGCGGCGGAACGCTTGAGCAGGTAGCCCGCGGCGCCGAGCCGGAACGCTTCGGCGGCGTACGCCACATCCGAGTGCATCGTCAAGAAGATGATTCGCGCCTTGGGATGATTTTTCAGAATCTGGCGGCCGGCCTCGATGCCGTTGAGCATCGGCATCGAAATGTCGGCAACGATCACGTCGGGCTGCAATTCGTCCACTGCGGCCACTAGTTGGCGCCCGTCTTCAACGGTCTCGAGCAGCTCGAATTCCGGTTCGAGAAGGCCACGAAGGCCTTCGATCAGAATTTTGTGGTCATCTGCTAACAAGACTCTTGGCTTGTTCATGAACAGTCTCCTTCAATGGGGCGCGAACGGTAATCTTGGCGCCCTCGCCAGGGCGTGAATCTACAGACAGAGTGCCTTCAATCAAGCGAATGCGCTCGCTCATGCTAACTAACCCCAAGCCGGCGCGGCCGCGAACCGCGCTCGGATTGAAGCCTTGACCGGAATCAGCAACGGTCAGCGTGATGAGACCGTTTTCTGAAATCAACGATACGCTGGCGTCCGATGCTGCGGCGTGCTTGGAAATGTTGTGTAGAGCTTCTTGAACGATCCGATACAGGGTTAGCGAATAATCGTCTGAAAGTTTCTCTGCGACGCTGAAGTGGAACCTAATGGGAATGCCTTCGCGTTCGCCGAAGCGCTCGCACTCGGCTCGGATGGCCGCCTCTAAGCCGAGGTCATCCAATATGGATGGGTGCAAGAGCCGGGACATGTCGTGAATGCTGTCGGCGAGGCTGTGCACGCGTCCTTCCGCGGAGATCAGGCCCTCGGCGACGCGAGGGTTGGTGATCTTGGTTTTAATCCGGATATTGGCGAGTTCGAGGGCCAGGGCCGCCAACGTTTGGGTTAGGTCGTCGTGAAGCTCGCGGGCTAAACGGCGGCGTTCTTCTTCGCGGGCGGTAATGAGCTGACCGGCGAGGCGCCGCAATTCGTTCTCGCTGCCGCGCAGCGCCTCTTCGCTCTCGCGAAGCGCTTCCTCGGCTTTCTTGCGCTCGATGATCTCTGCTTGTAAGGCCTGGTTGGTCGCCCGGAGTTCAAAAGTGCGTTCGACGACACGTTGCTCGAGGCGGTCATTTGCCGCTTGGATTTCTTCGAATGCTTCAAGCAGCGCAGTCAAGGTTCTGACTAAGATCAGCGCCGTCAGCAAAACGGCGATACCGCCGCCCAGTTGCGGCAGCCAAGATCCGATTAGGCTCGCGCTCGGCGAAATGAATTCGATTAACGGAAACGCCGCTGTCACGGCCAGCACGAAGGCAACGATGCCGAAACGTCTCCCGCGGTGCTGCCGGTGCAGACGAAACGCTAACCATGCGGCGGCAATGCGCGTGGCGGCGGTCGCGAGAATGAGCGTGAACTCCACCGAATCGTCAGAGTACCATCGGGTTCACCAAGTCACGTTCGGGTGAATGCACTAGTCCCCTCAGGGATTTGCCCGTTACCCTGAAAATTCTTCAGCTATTCCTTTATCTGATTGAAAATAAAGAATCAGACGGCAGCCGTCGATAGCTTGGACGCTATGTCCGCGGCGATCTGGCCGCCATGGAAGCGGCCGTTTTCGATGAAAACCTCGCTAGTGTGCATCCCGGCGACGATTACGCCGGCGAGATACAGGCCGGGACGATCGCTTTCCAGCGTCGTTTCGTTGCTTTGGGGCCGGCGGGTTTCTGGATCGAACTCGACGCCGATCCGGCTCAAAAGCGCGGTGTCAGGTTGATAGCCGGTCATTGCCAGCACAAAATCGTTCCTCAACGTCTTCTCGCCCTCGGGGGTTTGGATGACGATTTCCGTTGGGCGAACCTCTACAACCGATGAATTAAAATACGCCTGTATTTCATTGTTTTTAATTCGGTTATTGATGTCAGGCAAGATCCAATACTTGACGTTCTTGTGCATCTTGTCGCCGCGGTGAATGAGCGTCACGCGGGCGCCGGCGCGATGACACTCCAGGGCATAAATGGCCGCTGAGTTTTTGCCCCCGACGACGGCGACGTCGCAGTCGTAGTAGGGGTGGGGGTCTTGGTAATAGTGGAGGACCTTGTCGAGATCTTCTCCGGGGGCGCCGAGCTTGACGGGAATGTCGTAGTACCCAGTGGCGACAATCACCTTCTTGGCGCGGTGCGAGTGCGGTTCCCCTGTCCGCAGCGTCGTCTCAACGATAAAATCGCCGTCAGATCCGCGCACATCGTTCACGCGTTCGTATTGCCGTACGTCGAGGTCATAGTGCATGGCCACGCGCCGGTAGTATTTGAGCGCCTCGGTTCGATTGGGCTTCTCGCGAACTGCGGTCATCGGCAGACCGCCGATTTCCAGCAGCTCGGGAGTCGTGAAAAAAGTCAGATTGGTCGGATAGTTGTAGAGAGAGTTGACCAAACAGCCCTTCTCGATGACGATCGCTTTCAGTCCCTTCTTCTCGATCTCGATCGCGCAGGCCAAACCGGTTGGCCCGGCGCCGATTACGGCGGCATCGTAAAGAGTTTCGGACGTTCCAGGAATCGACGTAGGA
>CAZYOX010000042.1:0-17426 GCA_964649285.1 uncultured Bryobacterales bacterium
ATCCTATTGGCGGCCTACGGACTGTCGAGAGATCGGACGGCAATTCAATGGAGAATCGTCTACTGGGGTCTAGGTTTGCAGTGTGCTCTGGCAATCCTGCTGCTCAAGACTCCGGCGGCAATCGTCTTCGAAGTCATCGGAGCCGGTTTTAACTCGTTGATGGGGTTCGCTGAGGAAGGTTCGAAGTTTGTCTTCGGCGCAGATCTGGGGTCGGCAACGGGCCCGCAAGGCGTGATCATCGCCTTCCAAATACTGCCGCTGATCATCTTTGTGGCTTCGTTTTTTGCCGTGCTGTACTACCTAGGGGTCATGCAACGGGTCGTGCGCGTGATGGCCCTGGCGATGAAGAAAACGCTTGGCGTAAGCGGAGCCGAGGCCTTGACCGTGGCGGCGAACGTCTTCATGGGCCAAAGCGAGGCGCCGCTGACGATTCGCCCCTATCTGGACCGGCTGACGAAGTCGGAGCTGATGACCGTAATGACCGGCGGCATGGCGACGATTTCCGGAGCTCTGATGGTCGCTTACACCCAGATCTCGGGCGTGCCGGTGGAGCACCTGTTGACGGCGGTGGTGATCAGCGCGCCGGGCTGCATCATGCTGGCCAAGATCATGGTGCCTGAGACTGCGGAACCCGAGACGCGCGCTTCCGTACCGGTGGAAGCCGGCGACGACGACAAGAACCTCATCGACGCTGCCGCGCGCGGCGCCGGCGAGGGCTTGTACTTGGCTCTGCAAGTCGGCGCCATGCTCGTCGCGTTTGTCGGACTCATTGCGCTCGTCAACGGCATCATCGGAGGCATCCGTGAGGCCAGCGGTTTGCTTTGGCTGCCGCCGAATCTGCAAACCTTCCTCGGATATCTGTTCGCGCCCATCGCCTTTGTGATCGGGGTGCCTTGGTCGGACGCCTTGGCTGTGGGAAACTTGCTCGGTTTACGCATGGTATTGAACGAGTTCCTGGCCTATGTGGACTTGGCAACGTTGCGTGATTCGCTGGAACCGCGGTCGTTCTTAATTGCCGGCTATGCGCTGTGCGGGTTCGCCAACTTCGGTTCCATCGGAGTCCAGGTGGGCGGCTTAGGCTCGCTGATTCCGCAACGGCGAGGCGAGTTGGCGGAACTCGGACTGCTAGCCATGATCGCGGGTATGATGGCGAATTTCGTCACGGCGTCTTTGGCAGGCCTGCTCACATGATCGAAACCAACCTCATCGTCGAGGCCCTCGTCGCTTTTGCGATTGGCTCGATTCCTTTTGCCGTGTTGGCCATGATGGGCTCCGGCATCGACATTCGCAAGGTGGGCTCGGGGAATCCGGGCTTCAACAATGTTTTGCGGGTCAACAAAGCGCGTGCCGTGCTGACGCTGGCGGGCGACATGCTCAAGGGTTATCTCCCTGTGGCGCTTTTCTATCAACCGGAGGCGGACCCCTACTTTCACGGCTGGCTTTTGGGATTCGCAGCGGTGTTCGGACATTGCTACTCGCCGTTTCTGAAGTTCAATGGAGGGAAGGGCATTGCGACTTCGGCCGGAGTAATGTTACGCCTCTATCCCTTGCTGGCCGCCGCCGGTCTGGCATTCTTCGTGGTAGTCCGTGTGACTGGCTCGCGCTTCCGGGTTCCCGAAGCAGGAGCTATCGCTTCGATCGTCACATGGCTGTTTTTCGCTCTGCTCACTTACCTTTATGCGAACTCCTTTTCCGTACGCATGGCATTGATGATGACCTTGTTCCTTACTTGGCGTCACAAGTCGAACATACGGGAATTGTTCGCCTAGGCATCCAAGACCTTGAAGGCTGCTTTCTACGATTTTGACGGCACGCTGGCGTCAAGCAACGTCGTAACCAGGTACCTCTACTTCGCACGCCGCTGCCCGTCGCCTTTGGAAAGTTTCTATCGAACGACGATCGCGATCGGTGGCGTGCCCGTTTGGCTGTTGATCGATGCCTGGTCGCGAGCTGCCTTCAATCGGCAGTTTTTTGCGCTGTATGCCGGCATGCCCGAGTCGTGGTTAAAGCAACAGGCCCCGGGATTATTCGAACAAGAGACCGCCCAGAAGATCTACTCAGGCAGTAGGGAATTGTTGGAACGCGACCGGCAAGCCGGCTACAAGCTCGTACTCGTGACGGGAGGTTTGGATTTCGCCGTCGAGCACGCCTCGGCGGCGCTCGGATTCGATTATTTGCTGGCGAACAAAATGGTATTCTCGGACGGAATCGCCACCGGTCGATTGCACGAACCATTGTTGGCTGAACAAGGGAAGACCGACGCCATCAGAACTTTCTGTCGCGAGCATCACGTCGATCCGAATAGCTTGAAGGCCTACTCCGACAGCTACTCCGACCTGGCTATGTTGGAGATGGCCGCGCATCCCACGGCCGTGAACCCGGAGAGCAAACTACGCCGCATTGCGATAGAGCGCGGATGGCCGATCGCGGTTACCAAGAGCAAGTGAGTATGGCCGTCGCCCCCATCCGTCCCGTGGCGCCTACTGAGGCGTTTGAGTTCGGCGACCCCACGCCGAATGCAGTAGGCAGGGCCGCCCTGGTTTCTTACGATCACTGCGTCGTCCACCTGGACGAGGATTCGCGGCCACGGCTGCTTTGGTCTGGGGAAGATCTGCTCAGCGCCAAGCTGCCTAAGGATACGCGCGTTGTTTATCCCAAGCCGACGATTTCGCCTTTGAAGGATCGCGATACGGCGATCCGCTATGCCCTGGAAAACCCCGAGAATGCCGCGCCCTTGTCGGCGCAGTTGCGTCCGGGCATGAAGGTCACCGTGGCTCTCGATGACATCTCGCTGCCGCTGCCGCCCATGCGCCGTCCGGACCTGCGCCAAAGCATGTTGGAGATTGTCCTTGAAATCTTGGCCGCCCACAGCGTTACGGATGTCGAGTTGATCATCGCCACGTCGTTCCACCGGCGCATGGAGCCCTTTGAGATCCGCCATGCTGTCGGCGACAAGATATTTAACGCATACTTCCCGGCGAAGCTGTACTGCCACGATGGCGAAGCGGCGGAGGGGATGGTCGAATTGGGCCGCACTGAGTTGGGCGAAGCCGTGCGCATGAATCGCCGCGCCGCGGAATCGGACCTGCTTATCTACGTCAATATCAACCTAGTGCCAATGGACGGCGGCGCCAAGAGCATCGCCGTTGGCTTGTGCGATTACGCCACGCTACAAGCCCACCACAATCCGAAGGCCATTCGCGAGTCGAACTCTTACTTCGATCCTGCGAATTCCGCGTTGGCTTCTGCGGCCGAGCGGCAGGCGGCGGTCATCAAACAATGCCTCAACTGCTTCCACATTGAAACGGTCGTCAACAATCAAATGTTCGATCCGTTGATGCCGTTTTTCGTCAAGAACGAAGACCATTGGAATCTGCTTGACCGCGCGGCATTCGGCGTCTCGAAGTGGGTCTTGAGTAAGCTGTCGCGTAAAACCAAACGTGACCTGCTGTTCAAGATTCCTTCTCCGTACGGCATGATCGCCGTCCACGCCGGCGAAACCAATGCGACGCACGCCAAGACGTTGGCCTATTGCAACCAGCAGTACTGCATCCCGGTCGAGGGTCAATCGGACGTCGCCGTCATGGGCGTACCGTTTGTGTCGCCGTACAACGTACATTCGGCGCTGAATCCGATCTTGGTACAGGTCATGGTGTTGGGTTATTTGTTCAACATGTACCGGGGCATGCCGATCGTCAAGCAGGGCGGCGTGTTGATCGTGACCCACCCGCTGTATAACGAGTTCGATAAGAAGCATCACCCTTCCTATCACGAGTTTTTCCACCGCGTCCTTCCAGAGACTACCGACGCGTTTCAGTTGGCGCGCAAGTACGAAGGGGAGTTTGCGAGCAATCCGGAGTACATCGAGCAGTACCGCACCGGTTACGCCTATCACGGCGTTCACCCGTTCTACATGTGGTATTGGGGCGAGAACGGCCGGGCGCATGTCGGCAAAGTCATTTGCGTCGGCGCCGAAGATGCGCGCTCGGCGCAAGTCATGGGATGGGATACCGCCAAGAGCGTGCAGGAAGCGTTGGAGATGGCCCAGTCGTTCGTGGGGCGTAAGCCGAGTGTGACCCACGTCCATATTCCGCCGATCAGCATGGTCGATGTCTCGGGCGTACCGCGGCATGTCTCCGGCGCGGAGGTTTCGCGGTGAAGACCGTCCTCATCACCGGAGCTACAGGCTTTCTGGGAATGCACCTGATCGCCCGGCTACGCTCCGAAGAGCCCGATGCCCGGCTGCGTGTGATGGCTCGATCGGCCTTCTCCGCGGAAGGCGTCGAAGTCGTGCGCGGCGACATCACGAAACGAGACGAGGTGATCGCAGCTGCGGCTGGAGCGGATGAGGTCTACCATGCGGCGGGTTTCGTCGAGCGTCAGCCTCTGCAGCCCTGGCGGCTCTACGAAGCCCACGTCGAAGGAACGCGCAATGTCTGCGAAGCGATGATCGCCCACGCCGTGAAGCGGGCGGTCTTCGTCTCCAGTTCGGGAACTTGCGCCGTAGGCGCAGACCCTGTGGAACGCGATGAGAGGGCGCCGTTCTCCCAGCAGGTTGTTTGGAACTGGCCGTATTACCTGAGTAAGATCTACGCCGAGAAACTGGCCGATTGGTACGTTGCCCATCGCGGACTGGATATCGTGCATGTCAACCCGACGTTGCTCCTCGGACCAGGCGACACCAGAAGGTCTTCAACGGGCGATGTCGAGTTGTTCCTTAAGGGCGGCATCATGGTCCTGCCCTCGGGCGGCCTCAATATCGTCGACGTTCGCGACGCCGCACAGGGCCTGATCTTGGCGATGCGCAGAGGCCGCAAGGGCGAACGCTATCTGTTGGGCGGCGCGAACATGACCTTCGAGGAGTGGATTCAGCGGACAGCCAAGATCGCTGGCGTCCGGGCGCCCACGCTCAGATTGCCCTTGCCCCTGCAACTCTTGGGCGCGCGTATCATGCGCCGTCTGCTGCCGCTAGTCGGCAAGCGCTGGGAGCTCGATGACGCCTCAATTGAGATGTCAACGGTGTTTTGGTACTGCAGTTCCCAGAAGGCTCGAGAGGAGTTGGGCTTCACCACGCGCGATGCGGACGAAACGCTCGCCGAGACCGTGGCCTACCTGCGCAGTACAAGCTGATGGCTAAAGCGGTCGCGATTCTCAATCCGCAAGCGGCGGGCGGCAGCGTCCGGCGCCGCTGGCGCGAATACGAGCCGGCGATCCGCCGCCGGATTCCTCACCTCGAAGTCCGCTGGAGCGAACGGCCCTGGCATGCGGCGGAGCTTACCGAGCAGGCCCTGGAACAGGGCGCCGAACTCATCGTCGTTGTAGGCGGCGACGGGACCCTGCACGAAGCGGTCAACGGTTTCCTGGCGCGCGGAACGTCTCCTAATTCGCAGGCGCGGTTAGGCTACCTGCCGATGGGCACCGGCGGAGACTTCCAACGCACGCTGCAGGTCCCGACCAGCCCCGAAGCGGCAGCCGCCTATCTGGCAGAGGGCCGCGTTGCTGCCATTGATGTCGGCCGGGTGCGGTTCCTCGGAGCCGGCGGAGAAACCGTCTCTCAGCGCTACTTCGTAAACTTGCTGAGCTTCGGCATGGGGGGAGATGTATCGGTAGCCGCCAAGAACAATATATTGACTAAGGTCGATGGAAAAGCCGCATTTCTTTTGGCCACGCTGCAAGTCTTCTTTCGCTATCCGGGTAAGTCGGTAGATCTTGAGTTCGACGGCGAAGAGACCCTGCTCGGCGTCGACATCACCAACGTCGCCGTCGGCAACGGACAGTACCACGGAGGCGGAATGCATCCGTGCCCGGAGGCTTCCTTGACCAGCGGGCTTCTCGACGTGACCGTCATTGACCACCTCTCTTGGTTCGAACTACTGCGCGATCTCCCGGTACTGTACTCCAACGACATCTACAAACATCCCAAGGTGCGGGGCCACAAGGTACGTAAGTTGGTTGCGCGATCTTCGGACGTTGTGCGGGCGGAAGTCGACGGCGAAGCCGCCGGCGCTTTGCCGCTGGAGGTTACCGTTCTGCCCGGCGTTCTGCCTCTGCTCAGGCCCGTGGAGCCTGAACTCCCGTAACCAAATATCCTATTTTTGTTTCAGAACGGAGCAGTAGCCCCATAAGCCCGCACAGGCGTAGATCCATTACGGAACGCTGTGTTCTAAAACGGGATTTCGGGCTTAAGTCCGGCTCTAAGTGCTTGATAAATCGTCGGATTGCCCTATAGTCGGGCGCCCTCCTTCCGGCCAGTAAGCGAGCCGTATTCTCTTCATTTTAAGCGGGTTATGCCATATATCGGTTTGGACAGCTAGTTGCATAGACACTCTCTTCCCAGGTATGGGATCGTTCGGCTTGTATTTAACGGCCAGAAGCAAGGAGCGGGTCATCGATGGCAGCCCAATCGGCAGCGACAGCAGTCCAAACTGCACTCACCGCGGATGAGCGTGAGGAGAGAATCATTCAACACCTTCCCCTGGTGAGGGGAATCGCAAACCGTGTCCGGGAGCGATTACCGGTGCAAGTGGAGCTAGACGACCTGGTTCACGCCGGCATCATGGGACTCTTTGATGCGGTAGACCGCTTCCAGCCGGATAAGAACGTTGTTTTTCATCTCTACGCCAAGCATCGCATTCGCGGGGCGATTCTCGACAGCTTGCGCCAGCTCGATTGGGCCTCGCGCGATCAGCGGAAACGGTTCAAATCGATCGACAGCGCAGTCCACGAGCAAGCACAGAGATTGGGTCGAGCGCCGAGCGATGCGGAGGTAGCGGCGGGGTTAGGCATAAGCGAAGCGGAATTGATGCGCCAAAAGCGCGACCTGCAAGCCGCTGGACTCGTGGCCATCCAGCACCATAAGGTCGAGCAGTACGAGCATTCGATGACCTTGGAGAATGCTGAATCCAAGGACGAGTTGCCGGATGGACAACTCGCGCGGCAAGAGATGCGCGAGGCTTTGAATGCCGCCGTCGGCGCCTTGCCCACGCGCTATCAGAAGGTCATCTCGATGTACTATGGCCAGGACTGCACGATGAAAGAGATCGGAGAGGAACTTCAAGTCAACGAAAGCCGCGTATCGCAGATCCACAAAGCGGCCCTGCATAAGCTGAACGCGGCGCTACGCACGGCAGGCTATTCCGAGTAGCCGGTGATTCTCGTACCATGACGCCGCGACCGGTTATCCTGGGAGTGGCTTCATGGCCTCACGTTATTTTTGCCTGATCTGCCGCCATGCGACGCCTGGCCCGGGCGAGCCCTGCCCGCATTGCCAGAGTAGGCAAGCGGCAATGGTGGGCGCTACACCACAATTGCTGGTTATCGTCTTCCTGGTGATGCTCGCGCTGTTCGTCGCCACAGGCTATTACAACCGCGCCTTCAATCAAGAGCGTCTGGCCCGCGCCGAGGAGCACTACCGGCTGGGACGCACCTTCGCCGACTACGGATATTTCGACGGCGCCATCGAACACTTCGGCGATGCGTTGCTCTACGATCGCCGCAAGTTCGACTATCGGTTAGGACTGACCCTCGCTCTCTATCAGTCCGGCCGCTTCCAAGAGGCCGAACTACAGCTTCAGCAACTACGGACCGTTGATCCCACCCGCGCTGCCGTCAATCGGCTGCTCGCGCGGCTTGCGAGCAGGGACGGACGCGTCGAGCAGGCGACACAATATTACCGTACGGCCATTTACGGCCGGTGGGATCAGAATCCTGAGCAGAATCGCCTGGATACGCGCACCGAGTTCGTCGATTTCCTAGAAGCGCACGGCGAGACTCTGCAACTGGTCGGGGAACTAGTGAGCTTATTGCGGGAAGACCCAACAGACGACGCCTTGGCAAAGCGCGTCGGCTTAATGTTCCTGGACGCCGGTTCGCCTGCCGAGGCGTTACGCGCCTTGCGGCCTCTGGCAGCGTCGGCCCCGAAGGATGCGAGCCTGCGCGGCGCAATGGGCAGGGCCTATTTCCAGACCGGAGAGTACGGCTTGGCGCGGCAGGAACTACAAGCGGCGTTGGCGCTGGCTCCAAGCACCGAGCTTCGCGAGCTCTTGAGCGAGACGAACGAAATTGTTTCCTTGGATCCGAACTATCGCCGAGTCAGCCGCCGCGAGCCGGTGTTGACTCAGCAGCAGCGCTTTGCGCGGAGCAGGGAAGTGCTGCGCCGGACGACCGAGTATCTGCAGTCCTGTTACAACCCGCTGGGCGCCGAACGCGTCGGTCCGTTGCGTCCGTTAGCGCCGCAAATGCAGGCCGTTTTCGACGCGGCGCGCACGGAGTTGGCGAAAACAGGGCGCCCGCCGGATTATGGCGAGGCTCTTGAGCGCAACATGAGCGTCGCGGTCGATCTGTGGGCGCTGCGTTCGGCGCTTTGCACCAATGTTTGGAATGAGGATGATGCCTTGGGCCGCGTCTTGCAAGGAGTGGCGCGTTGAACTGGCAACCAGCAGCGGACTTCGCACGCAAGCAGGGCTATCGTCTATTGCAGCTAGGCAACCACGCGCCCGTCATGGGCGAGACCCAACGTTTCCTGCTGCTTTCAATCATTATTGGAATTTTCGCTGGCCTCACGGTCGTCTGTTTCCATATCTCCATCGAATTTTTCAGTTGGGCTACCGTCGATGGCCTGGGAAACCGCAGTTGGTGGGCGCTGACGCTTTGGCCGGCCGTCGGCGGCGGCGCGGCGTTCTTCCTTGCATCGCGCTACTTTCCGTCGGCGCGCGGCAGCGGCGTCAATTCCACCAAGGCGGCTCTCTATATCTCCGACGGATACGTTCCTTTTAGCAGCGTTGTGGGCAAGTACGTATCGAGTACGGTCTCCATCGGCACAGGAAATCCCATGGGACCCGAAGACCCGTCTCTACTGATGGGTTCCGGCATCGCCAGCTTCTTGGGACGCACATTCCGTTTGACCCGAGACAACATGCGGATGATCGCGCCGGTTGGCGCGGCGGCGGGGATCGGCGCGGCCTTCAATACCCCCATCACCGCCGTGCTCTTTGTCATGGAAGAAGTCGTCGCGTCCTGGAGCGCGGGGGTTCTTGGCTCCATCGTCTTGTCCGCCGTTTCGGCGGTCGTGGTCAGCCGATGGTACTTAGGCGACGACCCGCTCTACGCCGTGCCGCAGTTCACGCTCACAAATTACTCCGAGCTAATTGTTTACGCCCTAATGGGCGTCGTTAGCGGATACTTGTCAGCCTGGTTTACGCAGTTTGCGGCCTCGGTTCGCAAACGGGTCCGCAAGACCAAACACATTAACGTCTATGTCTTGCCGGTGCTGGCGGGCCTCTTGGTGGGCGTCATCGGAATCCGCGTGCCCGAGGTCTTCGGCGCCGGCTATGGAGCGATCGACAACGCCTTACACGACCGCTACCTGTGGCAGTTTTTGCTGCTGCTGGCGGCGCTCAAGATGCTGACCACATCCTTGTGCTTCGCCGTCGGTACGCCCGGCGGGATGTTCGCGCCGACATTCTTTATCGGAGCCATGATCGGCGGCGGCGTTGGCGGCATGGCGCAAGAGTTTTGGCCGTTCCCCACGAGCACTGCGGGCGCCTACGTATTGGTTGGCATCGGAACGTTCTTCGCTGGGTTGTTTCGGGCGCCGATGACTTCTATCTTCATGGTCTTCGAGATCAGCCGCAGCTACGTCATCATGTTGCCCGTGATGGTCGCCAACGTCATCGCATTGTTGATCTCACGAGCGTTGCAACATAATTCGCTGTTGCAGATCGCGGCATTGCAAGACGGCCTGAACCTCCCGTCCGTGGAGGAACGCCGCGAGTCTATGCCATTGAGCGTGGAAGACGCCATGCAAACCGGTTCCCGCCGCGTTTTTCCTTCGACCACGCCGGTCGAGACCGCCTTGAATCGAATGCGCGAACAGCAGCTGGGAACCGTCTTAATCGGCGTGCACGGAAAGGGCTGGTCTTGGGTCGACTTAGACGACGTCACCGAAGCGATCGAAAAGGGACAAGGGTCGCAAACCCTCTGGAAAGCGCTTAGCGTGCGCGCGGTGGTGCGACTGTATCCCGATCTATCTCTCGATTCGGCAATGCGCGTCCTCGCGACGTATCCCATCTTGCCGGTATCCAGCCGGGCCAACCCCAATCTATTGCTGGGCACGCTCACATTAGAAGACGTTCACCGGGCATACGGGATTCCCGAAGACGATTCTTAAGCTCGCCTAGCGGCTTCCACTGCACTACGAATGGCGGTCAGTAGCGCTTCGTCTTGGAACGGTTTGATCAGGTAGTCGTCCACACCGATTTCCTTGGCGCGGTCGCGGTGCTTTTTGCCCGCTCGAGAGGTGAGCATCAAGATCGGAATCTGTGAGAAGTTGCCGGCCTTCAGATTGGCTGCCAATTCATATCCATCCATCCGAGGCATCTCGACATCGCACAGGATGGCGTCCGGCAGCACGGACATTTCCTTCAAGGCCTCCAGCGCCTCGATGCCGTCCCGCGCGGCTACCGTGATCCAGTCTGCGGACTCCAACAGTCGTGTGACCACGCGGCGCACGCTCAGGGAGTCATCCACGATCAAGACTTTGAGCTGTTGGTCGTTGATCTCGTCGCGCGCTTCCATTTGGTCCCGCCGGAACTCCGCTGGAGGAGGATCGACAAGCTGCCCGGTATTGAGGATGAGTACAACCGAACCGTCACCGGCGATCGTCGCGGCGCTGATGCCGTGGACGCGGCGCAGCAACCCGCCCATGTTCTTCACGACTACCTCCGCCGCTTCCAGAATGCGGTCGGCGATCAGTACGAAAGACCGCTTGCCTGCATCGATTACCATCGCCGCCAGACGATCGGGTTCGGGATCCGCCTCGCCAGGCAAATTAAGCGCATCGGCCAGGCGAACGGCCTTGTAGCGCTTGCCGTCGAAGTCCACGTACTCGCCTTGCGGCGTATCGACGACGTCCCTGGGATGCAGCTTGATGACCTGCCGCACGCTGTGCATCGGCGCGGCGAATATCTGCGTGTTCGCTTGAACCATCAGCGCTCGCGCCACCGCAAGGCTCGTCGGCAAACCAATGAGGAAGGTGCTTCCAATTCCTCGCTCGGAGTAAATTCCAATCGAACCGTTGAGCGATTCAATCGCCGAGCGCACCACGTCCATTCCCACGCCCCGTCCAGACACTTCGCTGACCTTCGCTGCCGTGCTGAAGCCGGCATGGAAGATGAGCTCGTAGGTTTCGTCCTGTGTCAGGTGTGCGGCGGAACGTTGCGAGTGGATGCCGCGCTCGATTGCCTTGGCGCGAAGCGCCTCGACGTCAAGCCCTGCTCCATCGTCGCGAATCTCAATCGCCGCCCGCGCTCCCTCCAGATAGGCGCGCAACGTGACCACCCCTTCTTCCGCCTTGCCCGCGGCCGCCCGTCTCTCTGGAGATTCGACGCCATGGTCGACAGCGTTGCGAAGCAAGTGTTCCAGCGGCCCTGTGATCTCTTCCAGTACGCTCTTGTCGAGTTCGACCTCGCCGCCGACCACTTCCAAGCGAACCTTCTTGTTACAGGCCTGCGCGGCGACTCGCACCGTCCGGTGCAAACGATTTTCAAGAGAAGAAATCGGCGCCATGCGCAAGCGCATCAGCCCGTCCTGCACCTCGCCCGTGAGCCGGCTAAGTCGAACCAACGAGTTCTGAAATTCGCCGGCCACGCCGTGCAGCTGAGCGCCGGCGGAAGAAATGTCGGCGGCCGCTTCATTGAGGTCGCGCGACAACAGATGGAACTCGCTGTAGCGGTCGAATTCTAGCGAATCGAACGAACCCGCCGAAGCGCCTCCGGCATAGGCCAAGGGCGATCCGGCCGAGTCCCGGTTCTCCGCCATCGCCTTCACCGCATAATCCGCTTCCAGCTTTGCCGTGAGCTGCGTGATGCGCTCGCCGCTCAACTTGAGTTCACCGCTCTCCCTCGTAAATCGTCGGCAGTGTTGCTCGAAGTTTGAACGACTAACGATAAGCTCGCTCACCAAACGAACCAGCTCTTCCACTCGCTCTAGCGGGACGCGTGCGTATTGTCCGCTGGGAGACTTGCCGGCGGCGAACGACCTCGAAGCGGGCGGCATCGAAGCCACAGCGGGAGGAGTTGCGGGCGTCTTAACCACGGCCATCGCCGGCGCCTCGGGTTTCGGCGCTCTTGGGGCGGGCTTCGCAGGCGTCGGCTCCTCTGTTTGGATCGCCGACAACAAGGTGTCATAGCGAGCGGAAAGCTCAAACGCGCGCTGGCGTCCCGCCGCGTCGGCGCCCTTCGCCTCGGTAACGCTTTGGATAAGGTCGGCGCTGGCCTGAATCAGATCGCATACCGCGCTGTCGACCGAGGCGCCCCGATTGTGCAGCACATCGAGCAAGTCCTCGGAGCGGTGCGCGACGCGTTGAGCTGAGCGCAGGCCCACCATCCCGGCGGCGCCTTTGATGGTATGCATCGAGCGGCGCACTTCCTGGAGCGCTCCAGGCGCGTTGGGCGTCTCCCGCAGCGTGCGTAGATTCTTCGCAATCAGACCGAGGTGCTCTTCGGCCTCTTCTTGGAAGACTTCCAGTAATTCTCCATCAGCGACGCGGTCCAACTCCAAGTCGTCCGCCGCGTCTGGGGTCGCCTCGTCGCTCAGCACAGGCGGCTCATCCGCCAGCAGATCCATCTCGTCCGGGTCGGGCGCGTCGGACGTGGCCGTGAGCTGCGTGCCGCTAAGCAGCGCGGCGTACTTCGCGTCAAGCGTCAACACCGCGGCCCGCGTCTCGTCGTTGGCGCTGCCTGCCTCAGCAATATCCTGAATAACGTCGGCCGTGCGCTGGATCAGATCGAGAATCTCTGGGGTTGGATTCGTCTCGGATTCATACAAGCGGTCGAGTAGGTCTTCTGACCCGTGCGCGACCCGTTGCGCCGAGCGCAGCCCCACCATGCCGGCGGCGCCCTTGATGGTGTGCATCGAGCGCCGAATCTCTTGCAACATGGCCCTGTTGCCGGGCTCGGACTGCAACGTGCGCAGATTCGCGGCCAGCATCCCCAAGTGCTCGGCCGCTTCCTCTTGGAAGACTTCCAGCAACTCGCCGCCCGCCGGAGCGTCTTCCTCCAGCGTTGCGGTCACCGCCGGAGCCTGGTCGTCAGAGCAAAGCTCGGGGAGATCTTCTTCTTCCGGTTCAATTGCTATGGCGTCATACCGCCTGCAAAGGTCGTTCACGGCTCTGCGTACATCGCCGTCGGCGCCCTTCGCGTTGGTGATGTCTTGGATGAGGTCAGCAGTCGCCTGCAGCAGGGGAATGATCACCGGATCGGCTTTCGCGTTGCTGTCCGACAACCGATCGAGAAGGTCCTCCGAGCGATGAGCGATCCGTTGGGCGGTACGCAAACCAACCATGCCCGCGGCGCCTTTGATGGTATGCATCGAGCGTCGCACGTTCTGCAGGGCTTCGACGCTGTTCTGGTCGTCTCTGAGGTCGCGCAGGCTTGAGGCGATGACCGTAAGGTGTTCTTCCGCCTCTTCTTGAAACACTTCCATCAGTTCGCCGTCCGCCGGCTCATCAAGAGGCAACTCGGCCGCCTCCGCCTCCTCGTGCGTGGCCTGCAAGATGTCGGGCTCATCAATATCCATGAGCTCAAACCGGCAGCCTTCCTCCAGAGCGTCCATCATGTCCGGTGGAGGTGCATCCAGAGACAGAGCGTCGTCCAGCTCTTCGAGTTCAAACCCCGGAGGCTCCGGAGCTTGCGGAGCGTTCAACTCTGCTTCGATCAACTCCAAGGTGGCTTGCAACTCCTTCGCTGTCTCCGAAGTCATCGGGTGCGCTCCGCAAGCGACCTCATCCAGAACATGGCCGACTGCGGAGCCCGTCACGCTCCAGTTGGCGAGGCCGAGCAGGGAAGCGGCGCCCGTAAGGTCCTGCACCAACTTGTGGGCCCTCCGCAGCGCATCCCTGCGTTCGGGGTTCTCGGCAAGACGGCCAAGATGCCCCTTCAATTCCGGCAAGGCTGCGCGCACTTCCTGCTGGAAGGAGCGAAGTACTTCTTGATCCGTATCGTGAGACATCGGTTGCGCCTGCGAAGCCTCCATCGGCTAGTGCTGATGGTGATGGTGCACCCTTGTCGGAATCTTGAATCGGGAAACGGAATTGCGGAGCTCGTCCGCTAACGCCGTGAGGTTCCGAATTGCCAGGGCGCCCTCCCTGGCGCCCTGTGCCGTCTCACGTTGTACCGATGAAATCCCGCTCATGGCCTGGGCCACAGACTCCGAACTGCGCGCTTGGCGCTCCGAAGCTTCGGCAATCGACTCGATCAACTGCGATAAGTTTCGCGAAACGGTCTCGATCTCCACCAGACTCTTGCCCGCCTCGTTCGTCAGCGCGGACCCGTCGACTACCTCTTTCGTGGTGTCTTCCATCGAAGCGACTGCGGCAGTGGTGTCCTCTTGAATGGCCTGAATCAAAGCGCTGATGCGGTTGGTCGCCTCGGTAGCCTGCTCCGCCAGACTTTCCACTTCCGTGGCTACAACTGCAAAGCCTCGTCCCGCCTCTCCCGCCATCGACGCCTGAATCGACGCATTCATCGCCAGCATGCTAGTGCGATCCGCCAGCTCGCCGATGAGTTGGGAAATCTCGCCGATCTCTTGGGAGCTTTCGCCAAGACGCTTGATTCGCTTCGAAGTCTCTTGCACCTGATTGCGGATCGATTCCATGCCGGCGATGCTCTTCGCCACGACTTGCGCGCCGCGCTGCGAGTTCTCCAGCGCGGCGGCCGACACGCGCGCGGCCTTCTCAGCGCTCTCCGATACTTGTTGAATGGCCGACGCCATCGACTCGACCGCCATGCTCGCCGCGATGACGTCGCTCGACTGTTTCTCGGAACCCTCCGCCAAGGTATCTGTCGTCTGCGAAATATGATTCGTCGCGGCAGACACTTGAAGCGTCGTGTTCTGCACCTGTGCGATGAGCGTTCGCAGCTCGCCGATCATATAGTTGAAGGAGTCGGCGATGGCGCCGGTGATCTCCGCCGTCACTTCGGCTTCCAAAGTGAGGTCTCCTTCAGCTACTCCGGCGATTTCATCCAGCAATTTGTGGATGCTTTGCTGAATCCTGTCGCGCTCCTCCGAGGACTGCACCAAGTTCAACGTGTTGTCGAGCACGCTGTTGAGGGCCTCCGTCATTTGACCCAATTCATCCCGGCTGCGCACCCTTGCCCGCGCCGTCAAATTGCCCACGCCGATACGTTCGAATAGTGCGTTGATCTCATCGATTTGGGAAGTGATCGTGCGATTCAAAAAGAGGATCAACACCACCGTGAATGCCAAGATGAAGATCGCGATCGAAAGCTGCAGGTACTTCTCTGCCGTCAGTCGTGTGATGCGCTGGTCCATGAGGATGTCCAGCTCATTGAGGGACGCGTCGTAGGACAGGATGAGTGAGGCGATGGCCGTCTCCGCCGATGCGTTGAGGTCAGTCGCGTGCTCGTCTGCTCGTTGCCGCTCCGTCAACAAAATTCGGGAAGCCGTTTGCGCGTAGGCGCGCGTCGCCTCAATGGACTCCCTCAACCGCGGCGCCGCTTCGTCCTCCATATAGGGGTTGACGGCAATCGCCCCCTTCATGCCGCGTTCCATTTCGCTGATATCCGTCTCGATCTGTCCAATCAAGCGGTTGAGCGTCTGCCGGGCGTCGAGATCGTAGTTCTCTGACTGCTCGGCGTCAGCCGCCTGCATCGCAAGGGTCAACGAAGTTCGCCGAGCGAGTACGTCCTGTCCTAGGATGCGAACCACGTCCACGGTGTCGATCGCCTGAGGCAGGCGTGATAACACCGTGTCCATCAAGAAGTGAGTATCCAGTTCCGGATCAAGCACAAGACCGGCCTGGTCGCCTATCGTTCGGATCAGCGTCGTCAGCCCTGTGATCAGGTGGCTGTGGCGCTGGAAGCTTTCAATAAGAGTTAAGGAATCAACTCCGGACTGAAGCTCCCGCCAATCCTGTTTGAATCGATCCCAATCAGCGGAGGTCCCGAACTCAGCTCCATAGGCCCGATCCACCAAATCCACGCGAGGTATTACCGCCTCGATCTCGGGCTGCAGCTGCAACATTTCCACCTGCGCACTGACCTCCCCCGAAAGAAATGCGTTCGCCGCAGCGCGGTGCTTAGGCAGGAGTTCCACAAGGGTTCGAACCGGCTTGAGATACTCGATGCCCTGGATCTCCCGCTGCGTCGCCTCAATCTGTACGTTGCGCGCGTCGATGAACAGCCAGACCAGGCAGGCCACCGGCAGGGCCATGACCAAGACGACCAGCGCTAGCTTCTGGCCGATCTTCAGGTCTCGCAGAAAACTCATTGATAGTGCTCCTGTGGGCCGATTGCTCTCGGTCCCTCCCCAAGCCTTCTCATCTGCCGCTTAGCCGCTTGATGTCTGGGCAGTCGAAAAAGCGGTCCACGTCAAACACGCGAACCTCGCCGTCTTTGTCGTCAAATGCCTGCGCCGCGACCGAAGTGTCTACTTCGCCCTCGTTCCGTATCGAACGCAATGCGGAGGGCGTGACGGAGCGCATCCCTTGCAGAGAATCGACGATCAATCCCGTTCTCATCTCTCCGTCCGCGCTGCGAATGGTCAGCAGTCGAACGGCGTCGTTGCGCACGACTCGCGGGATCCCCAACAGAGCCCGCAAGTCGACCACCGACAAGACATCTCCGCGAACGTTCGTAACGCCCAATACAAAGCTCGGCGTGTTCGGTACCACGGCGCACGTCGGCGGTTTGTCCAATTCCACGACCTTGCCCACCGGCACGGCGTAGCGCTGCCCGCCGAGCCGAAAGACGATGTGGTCGATCGCCTCACCAGGAGACCGTCCTTGAGCGACCGCCTGCGTTCTGGTGGGAGCGCTCATTGCAGGTGCTCCTCCACGGCGCGAAGCAAGTCGTTCGCGTCGAACGGCTTGGTCAGATAGGCGTCAGCCCCTTGACGGATGCCCCAATAGCGGTCAGCTTCCTGCGTCTTCGAGGTCACCAAGAAAACCTTGATGTCTTTCGTCGCCGGTGAGCTCTTAAGCAGCCGGCAGACCTGAAAGCCGTTGCGCTTTGGTAATACGACGTCCAATAAGACTAGGTCCGGCGCTGACTCTAAGGCCTTTAACAGGGCCTCTTCGCCATCCGCGGCGGTGATGACGTTGTATCCCACCTCGGTCAAAGCGTTCTTCATCGACAGCAATGCCGTGGGACTATCGTCAACGCAAAGAATGGTCTTTTCTGCCATACGAAGGCTCGCAGACGGCCGCTGGGCGGACCTTTTGCAAGCGCTATATAACTTGTAATCGGGCCAGTCTACGGCGTGCTATATCTCAATGATCTAGGCGAGGTTGGGAATTCCTCGTAGACCGCCCTAAGTAATGACTGGGGAGTCCTGCTCGAAATACCGCAGCCTAGAGTCGGGGACGTGGCGGAACTGACTTCTCCCACGGCCTTATCCCGCTTCGGCGT
>CAZYOX010000043.1:0-17211 GCA_964649285.1 uncultured Bryobacterales bacterium
GAACAACACGCCGATCACGATTAAAGGTTATGCGAGCTATGAAGGTCCCCCGCCGCCCGCACCACCCGACCTCACCAAACACGATTACAACGAAGCTCTCTCGGCGCGCCGCGCAACTGGCATGCGCGCGATCATCGAGGACTTAGTCGCGGACTCAGCGAACGGCCTTGCGGGCAAGAATTTCTCGATTACACACGCCCCGGACATGTCCAATTGGACGAACCAGGGCTTCCCGGACGTCAGCACACGCCGTATTTGGTGGAAGGCGGTCGCCAACTGGCCCGCATCGCCGACTTCTGAAGTCGTTTCCACTGGAACGCTTCATCGCGATCCGCAGTCTAGTTCATCGACTCCGCCCCAAGTCTACGATCCGCCGCCCCCGCCGAATCAGCAGCCTCCGGCTCCGCCACGCTGGTTCCGCCAGATGGGCGCGAAGGTTCGCATTGTCCGCAATCAATTCATCGCCTGCGAGGTGACGGCGAAGATCGACATTCAAACTGCGGCTGAGGATCGCCTCCAAGCCGGGATGCCGGCCGGCAACTCCGGCACAATGCCGGCAGGCCAGGCAATGGGATCGAACCCAGCCGACGGCCTCATCGATTTTCGCCTCGTCATTCAGATCGACGACGCGACCGACACGGTGTCGATCATCGGCTACTACGGCGCGGATCCCGCCGACATTGACGGTTTGTTCATGTGGGGAACGCCTTCGGGCGTCACGCCGACGGGCGAACCGGGATTCGGTCTCAATTTCTTCGGCACGACCGTCGTCTTCATGCCCCTCATCTCCGCTGCCGCGGGCGCAGTTGCGAACGACGGCGCATTAGCCGAGCTCGCCATGACAGGCGGGATGCTGCTGTTACCCGCTGGACTTGCAGCGCTCGCCGAGGTCGGCAGCAGCCCCATCAAGGTTCGCTGCGAACGTTTGATTTGGTACGGCGGCGAAGTTCAATTCCGGATTCGGCCAACCGGAGTCGAGGCGGTGATCTTGTTCGATCTCGAGGCTGCACTTAGCCTCGACGTCAACATCGGAGGACAGGAACTCATCAAGATCGAACGCGACGGCCCGCTCGGCGTCCGCTACAAGGCCGTGGGAATCCGGATCGGTGACGATCCGGAACAACCATCGTTCCAGTTCCGTCCGGTGTTCGATGCGTCGAAGGGTTACACGATCGACGTGTCGAAGCCGGGCTCGATCAAGGTCGCATCGCCGCTAGATCAGATCCTCACGATCCTCGGCGCGCGGATCGCCCGCAACAATCCTTTCATCTTCGAGATTGATCTTGGCTTCGCCGTCGACCTGGGCGTCGTCACCATCGAGCGGGCACGCGTCAAGCTCAAGTTCAACGACGACGGTTCGCCCTCAGCCCCCGAACTCACCGCGTTCGCCGCATCGATCAGTGTGCCCGGCGCACTTGAAGGCCGCGGCTACATGGAGATGAACGAGAACGAGATAAAGGGGCAAATCGACCTCTCTATCGTTCCGGTCAGTGTGCGCGTCGCGGCCGGAGTCGGTGTCGCGAACATCAACGAGGGCGGACGCAAAGCCACGGGGGTCATCGTCGCTCTCGAGGTCGAGTTCCCGGTCGGTATCCCGCTCGGCAACTCCGGCCTTGGCATCTACGGCTTCCTCGGCCTCTTCGCGATGCACTACACGCGTAAAGAACCGCCGGCCTCGGCCATGGCCCCGGCGCTGGCGTGGCTCAAGGATATTGCTCACGGCAACCCAGCTGACATCTCCGCGTGGAAGCCGGAGATCGATCACTGGGCCTTTGGCGTCGGCGCAATCGTTGGCACGATGGGATCGAGCGTGATCTTCAACATGAAGGGCGTCGTGTTGCTCGAACTCCCCGGGCCGCGCCTGCTTCTCATGATGAAGGCAAACCTGCTCGCCGTCATGCCGCAGTTGGGCGGCAACGTCGAGGGCACGTTCCTCGCCGTTATCGACCTCGATATGGGCCGGGGGACCCTGACCATCGGTATTTCGGTCGACTTCAGCATCGATCCGCTGCTGGTGATTCACATCCCGGTCGAGGCCTTCTTCAATTTCCACGACAGCAAGGATTGGCACCTTTACCTCGGCCGCTACGTCGACCAGATCCACGCGAAAATCCTCGAAGTCTTCGAAGGCAGCGGCTACCTGATGCTCTCGGGCAAGGGCTTCGCAGCAGGCGAAATCTCAAGTGAACTGCCGACCCCCGTTCCCGGCTTCGCGATCTCCACCGGCATCCATGTCTCCTTCGTTTGGGGCAGCAAGTCGGTCGGGCTCTACGCCGAAATCGCCGGCGGATTTGATGCGGTTCTCGGCTTCGATCCGTTCCTGCTCGCTGGGATGCTTTACATCCGGGGCACCCTGCACCTATTCATCATCGACATCAGCGCTTGGGCGAACCTGCATGTCGAGGTCGGCGAAAAGCCTTCGGGCAAGGTCTCGCGCATCTGGGGCGAAATCTGCGGCCGGGTTTCGTTCCTCTTCTTTGACATCGAAGGTTGCGTCGACTTTTCCATCGGCCCCTCAAGCTCCGGATCGATCGAGCCGCCGCCTCTGTTTGAATCGCTCAAAATCGTCAGCCGCACGCCTGCGCTCGCCAAAGGCACCGGCGTCGACAAGCCAATTGACGCGACTCTCGCCGAAGGCGTCGAAAGCGCCGGCGAGCCGGCATTCCCGCCCGCGCCTCCACCTCCGGCGCCAATTGGCGAGCCGCAGCCGACGATCCCTCTAACCGAACGGCGCGTGCCGATCGATGCAATTCCGCTCGCGATGTTCGCGATGCCGCCCTCGAACGATTCGGCACAGTATTTCTTCCGCGGCGTGGACGAAGCGCAGACGCCGGGATCCAGCGGGGTCACCTCGGACGGCTGGAATCAGCGCGGCGACGATGTTTTCAGTTACGTGCTCAAGAAGATCGAACTGATCGGCGACCTCACCGATGGCGCGACGCCTTGTGTCTGGTGGCCGCCCACTGCCGGCGAAGCGACCAACGCACAGTTGGGACTGCTGAGTTACGTTCCCGACGCGACTCCCAAAGCGCTAGAGAGCAGCACATTCTTAGACGATCTCGTCAAGGAAGTGTGGGGTACGATTTGTTGGCCAGTTGCGCCCGCGACTTCCGTCCTCTTCACGTTCCTGCATGAGCCGTTTGGGCCCTCGCAGTACGGCTGGGTGATCGACGGCGAGGCCTGGCCCGACCCGCCGAACTCGATCCGCTCGACGTCTCCGACGCTCACGATGAAAGTCACCGAACGGTGGCGTACGGGCGTCTATCGGATCGACAGCATGACGGGCGTCATTCCGGCGTCCGTTGAAGGCGCGGCTGTTCTTTGTCCGCCTGAGCGCCCACCACGCGATCCGCGACCGCCGGTCCGCGGCAACATCGATTCCATCGCCATCAATCCGGTGTTGACCGCGCGGGGAGTCTCGCGCCCCGATGCCTTCGATGCCGAAGAAATCACGGTCGCCGATCTGGCGCGCCGCGCGCTTTCCGGCGAACCGGTGACGCGATCCATGATGTCGCGCCTCATTATCGAGCCCAGTTCGGTTGCGGTTCGTCCCGCGCCATCCCTCACTAGAAGACCCAGCACCGGAGTCGCCGGCATCACAACCAATGTCGCAGCTGCCGCTACCGCCGGTGCGACCACAGGAGCAGTCGACGGCAAGAACTGCACCAGCCGAGTGCTGGCCGCTCCCGTCCTCGATACGCGTGATCCGCAACCTTTCGGGGGCAAGCAGCGCGCCGAGCTTCTCAAGGAACTTCGCGAAAAGCGTGGGTTCAAGCCGGGTCCGTTCGAGGACGCGGTCGTGTTCCACACCGGAGAAGTCGAGTACGCGACCTTCTACCTGTTCGTCCAACGCGAACTCTTGTCGCAGCAAATCGTGATTCTCGCGGCCACGGACAAGGAAGACAACGTCTTCCGTCAGACCGTCGTCGATCCGTCGATGATGGCGCCGCCGAACACTTTCCCTGCGAAGTGGGCTGACATGTCCGGTCCCTGGTTCGGAGAAACTTATCATCTCGCACAACATCAAAACCTACTGCAATCGCGTGGATTCGTGGGTGTGGTTGTCACGATCAAAGGGCACGCCAGCGCCGACCGGATACAAATCGGCTTGCGTCATCAACCCATCGAGTGGCACCGCAAGCACATGAATCGTCCGTTCTACGTCGCGTCGGTCGAGACGCTGACTGCCGCCGAGATGGGCCGCTTCGATTTCGACAGCAAGGAGCAAACCAAAAAGAAAGGGGTGCTCGAAGCCGCACTCGCTGAGAGCAGTTCCGATCAGGCACTGCTGGCGCCCAACCGCAAGTATCGGGTCGAAGTCACTTATGACGCGAAGAGCGGCAAGCGGCCCGGTGGACAGGGTCCGGTCACAGACGAGCAGACCTTCGCGAATCAGGTCCAATCGCTCTGGTTCTTCACCGACAACATAGCGCCGCCGCGTCTCGATCCGTGGATGCTGTGCACGATCGCCGAGGACAAGGAGCATCATTACTTCACCGAGATGCCTCTCAAGGTCGTGTTCAACACGCCCGACGTCGGCCGCATATACGACGCCTATGACAAGCGTCTGCAGGTCCGAATCCGCGCTGCGTCCTTCCGGCCGATGCCGAGCACGCCCACCGTGCCGCATCCGTTCGTGCTGACGCCGGCGGTGATGAAGCCGGTCAAGGCGTCCATCCTTTCTCCTTGGGAAGAGGCGGTCACGAACCTGCTCGAAGACAGTTGCGTCCCAGTCTTCGGCGAACGGACCCGCCACGTCCAGGTCGACATCCCGATTCCCCTCGAGCCGTTTACCGACTACTCGCTCGAAATCGAGAGCGTCGACAAGACTGCGCCAGAAGGCGCCACAGGCGACATCGTCTGGCGAACTGCGTTCTCGACCGGACGCTTCCCGAGCCTAGAAGGCTTCGCGCAATCCTTCGCACTCGATCGAGTACTGCATCGCTTTTCGCAACCAGGCGCGTTGCAGGCGATCGGTTCAGCACCCTGGGCCCCCCACCCGCAGGGCAACCAACTCGACGAGGCCATGATTGACGCGGGCCTTGAGCCGATGGGCGTCCCCGAAGCTCCGCGCATTGTGGTCTTCTGGGAAACCAGCGGATCGGACCCGCAACCGGCCGCCGTCATGGTTGACTCGTCTGAGCCCATGACGCGCAGCCGCAAGATCCCTCAGAAGCAGATCAACCCGAACCCACCGAACGACGCTCGCTGGATGCTGACCGAAACGCAATGGCTCGATCTAGTCGAAGAGTCGGGCGGCGACGCGATCGTTAACAAGATCATCATGGCGCCAGGCGGCCAGCGTGCGCTGATCACGCTCAAGCCGAACTCCCGCGGCAAGCACCTCAAGCTTGCGCTCCGCAAGATCGCAATGAAGGAAGCCTACCTTGACGGCGAAACCGCCGCCGATGAGCACTTCACGATTGTGACTACCAGGTTGAACCGCGCCCCTTGGGAGGAGGAAGACGACTAATGGCGTTCATTGTCGACAGCGCCAGGTTTCAAGCTGAGGGCGTTTACCTCCAATGGGCGGTGATTGCACGGCGGCTAGGGATCCTGCGGCGCGCCTCGACCGCAGCGCCTGTATTGCCTAACGTCCTCCAGTTGCGCTGGACCTTATTTCACGAACTCGGCTTTCCGACCGAGCCATTCATCGTTTGGCGCAGGCACAAGAGTCTGCGCGAGCCGAAACCGATCAACGCGACCACCGAGCCGTTCCCTCTGCTGCTCGCCAAGATGATCGACCTCAAGGGTTCGTATTCGACGATCCAAATCACGTGCACTGGTTCGGCCGGTCTCGTGTATGCGTTCGCCGGAGGACCGATGTTCGGGAACATCGTGCACTTCTCCGCGATTCCCGCCGGCACGAACGTCGTCGTGGAGCTGAACGCACCGGCCATGGAAGGGCTGATCGTCTCCAACGGCGTCAACGTCACGGCAATCGCCGGCATCAAGACCGACGATCATTCCGCAGCTTCCGGCTGGGAAAAGTTCGAGCGTGTCGGCATTCCAGTCAAGGAGTCGCTCTGGCACGGGGAGGGAATTGGCGAGCACGGCACCAAGCAGGGCATGTTCGGGGCGTTCACAAGCGCTGAAAATGCCGCGATCGAACGGCTTACCCGCGGAAGTCCGCCTTTCGGCTGGGCGCCCGTGATTCAAACAGGTTTCAATGCTCCTTTATGGGCGCCACCGGCGTTCCCGCCGCTGATCGGCGACCTCAATCATATGGTCCTCGACGATTTGCGCAGCATCGCGAATCTGCCGCCGAACGTCCACCACTCTACCAAGGTCTCTAAGACCGTTCCTCCGCCCGAGAATTCATCGGGTGACCAAATGTCCGAACCGGACGGCACTTCGGAGGTTGCCCCTCTGACGATGACGTACATGGCCTCAAGCACGGATTGCTTCAATGCTCTCGCGCTCGGGTTCGGCACGGCCTATCCAGTGGTCAAGGTGAACCTAGGCGCGGCCAGTTTGTCGGCGCTGGACTACGACTACATGATTACGGCGCGCTGGGAGAAGGGCATTGATGGCAGCGGCGCACCAGCCGAATACGCCGCGATCGTACCCACTCCTTCGCCTGGAATACCGCCGCCGGCGCCCGCCAACATGGCGCTCCAGCAGATGGGAAATCTGCGGCCCATGGCGACCGACCGTCCCTGGCGCGCATCCGTCCGGACCTCTTGGGACAAGCCCGTGCCAATCCCGCTGTTCCGTCCGCGCTCGTACGCCTTTGTTCGAGCTGGAACAGCTCCCGTCACGCCGCCCGTCCTGCTGATGAACAAGCGCTCCGATGGAACGCCGTTGCCGATCGCGGTCAACTATTACACGAACGAGCAGGATCCGGAACCCAACCGCACCAGCGCCGTGGAACGTGAGATCCCAATCCCGAACGACCCCGGCACGTTCTCCCTCCGATACGCCGTTGCGCATCAGGATATCTACGGTCAGTGGAGCAAGTGGTCAGCGGCGAGCACCACCGCAGCGCAACCCGATGTCGATCAGGTCCGGATCGTTTCGGCCCAGTTCAAGTACATATCGGTCCCGACGCCTCCTGCGGGCATGTGCTCGGCGAATCTCGAACTTGAGTTTCTGTGGGATTGGCGTGTACGCACTCCTAAGAGGATCAGCTTCCGCGGCCGCTTGTACTCGGCGTCGTTTCACGGTGAACCGCCGCCCAACACGACGCTTCCCGCCGGGTTGCAGAAATCGCTGGGCGGGCCACTCACCGACACTTTCACACTGCAGTTCGACGTCCTTGCCGCCAACGGCGCACCGACCTCGTCATGGCCCGGCTACAATCCGTTGACGCATTGCAGAGCGCTTAACCCGGCAGGCGATCAATCCGTCGCATTCGGCGGTGCGCAAGGGCCCGAAACCCGCCGCTACCGCGTCATCATTCCTGGATTTCAGCTCAACTTCGCGGGGACCGGCCACATCGGCCTTGCGCTGTGGGGACAGGGGCAGGAAGCACTTGCTCCGCAGCATATCGGCAACTGGAGCAATGAACCCAGCGTCATCGCGACCTCCGATCCGCGCCCGCCGCTGATCATTCCCGAGATCGTCGCTCTCTCGAGCCTCCCCGATAGCGCGGGCGAATCGCACGCCGTGCTGAAGTGGGCTGCGTCGCCGGGAGCCGACGGCTACTTCATCTACGAATCGAACGAAAGCAAGCTTCTCAAGTCGGCTGGGGAACCTGAGCCGGATGCCGCTGACACCTTGAGCGATCGCCTTGTGAAGTTGCTGGACATATTTGAGGCCGATCCAATCAAGCGCCGATCCGATTTCACGCGCCGCAACGCGCAGCTCCTGAAAGCGACCTCGGCCGACGTCACACTCCCACGCGGTACGACCTCGATTCATCTCTACATCGTCCTCGGAGTCAGCGCCGGGCAGATTGAGGCCAACTGGCCTACCGCGAGGACGGCGGTCTATGCCTTCGCTGTGCCGCGCGTACCCAAGCCCGGTGTGCCGATGATCGAAGTGTCGAGCCAACTCGACGAAACCGTCATGCCGCCCGTGTATCGCGCCCGCATCCGTGTCGAAACCCGCAAAGGTCCGCGTGTCAGGCGGATCGACCTCCACCGAGTGCGCGTGGACGATGCAGCCAAGCTTCTCGAAACTATGGGTCCGCCAGTAACGACGCTCGATGCATTGACGCCCGGTTGGCACATCGACGAAGTCACGGATTCACTGGGCTCTCACATAACCGCGGCAACCGGAGTCGACACTCCCACCGGATCGTGGAAGCGAGTCTGGTATCGCGCGGCCGCGTGGTCGAATTCCGATGGGCCGCGGGGAGTTCTCGCCGCACGGTCTGCCGGCAGTACTACTGCGTGGACCGTCATTCCTCCGAATCAGCCGCCGAACCTGAGCCCGATCACGATGGAGTGGCCGGGTACCGACCCTGAAGATGTTCTCCTCAAGTGGACCAGCGCTGCGCCTCTGAAGAAAACGCCGCTTGGACCGCATCGCATGTCGATCACCGCCAGGCGCGCGGGCGCGCCGACCGAAGAAGAGCCTCTCATTGCGTTCGAAGGCGAGCTTCTCGACTCCGCCGTCTCACAACCCGGCGCCGGATCCGGCGCATGGCGGGAGCCCGACACGAAACCCGCGCAGTATCGCGCCATCATCCGCCGCAACGACATTAATGATGGCGTCGAGGTCAGTGTCCGCATCACCGATCCCATCGGGCGCTCAAGCGAATCCCTCGCGTCGATCGGACCCGGGCACATACTTCCGGATCCGGTCCTGACCGATTTCCTGCTGCAACAAAGCGTCGCGCCCCCCGGCGTAACTCTCAACTGGGCCAGCACGACCCCGCTCGACCCCGCTGTCTACACCCTAATGGTGACGGTCATGCGGCCACCTATCAAGATTTTCAATATCGCGATCCCGCTCCCGCCGATCGTGCAACAGATGGCGCTGTCCGATGTTCCGCTCGACGAGCCGGGACCCGTGCCCTCCGGGGCTGACCCACTGCGCATCCGCCGCTTCAGCGGATCCGGGCCAAATTACAACTACTACGCGTTCGTGCGCGTGCCCTTTACTCAGATCATCGTGCGACTGACCTCGCCCGACGGCCGCATTGCGCAGCACGCACAACTCCCGTGAGCTGAGAACCGGAACGAACCGTCATGGCAACCATTCCGATCACAATTCTTACGCCGAACGCCGTTCAGCAGAGCTTGACGAACAATGGACTAAGCGCGCTCGGTCTGACGACAGTATCCCTGAATTCGCGCTGGGGCGTCGTCACGCCGACCTTCGACGGCAACGCCCTCACTCTCAATTTCTCCGGACAAGTCATGGCGCCCTTCCTCGGCATCCGCGAGAACGTTTTCAAAGATGTTTCATCCACCTTGGGGGCGGACGTAACCGCCGATGCCACGACCCTGGCCCTGGAATCCGGGACCGGTGCGAATTTCCCTTCTCCGATCACACCGGCACCGAGTCCGGGGGATCCAACGCCTCCCGCGGGCCGCATTGTTCTCGTTCTTTCCAACGCATCCGGCAGCAAACGGGAGATTGTCGAATGCACTCAGCGCTCCGGGGATACGCTCACTGTCATTCGCGGAGCGTACAACACGGCGAAGCAATCCTTCAGCACCGGCGATACGGTCGCACTCCGCCTGACTCCGGCGCAACGCGTGAGTGAGTTCTATGAAGTCGACGGATCACCCGTCGATGCCAACGCGGCAGTGTTGCGACTCCATCCCCAAGCCGCCGCGCGTCTTCACACTATCTGTACTACGCGCTACTCGGGCGGCAACGCGCTAACACTACCTCTTCCTGTCGCAATGCTCGTCCGCGGAGTCGAGGGCTTCCGTGCCGCACGCTGGTATCGGCCCGATGAAGCAATCGACGGCGCTGGCTCCGGAATTGTCTCGTTTCACGATCATCGAGGCCACATCGTCGACCCCTTATATGTCGCGAATTTGTTCAACGACATGATCAACGGCCTCCCCGGCTTACTGCCCGCCGGCGTGGGCGGAACTGCGGCAGGCACAGGCGGCGTTCAGACCATCGCGAACATTGTCGTCGGGCCTACAACGGTCGTCCACTTCATCGACCCCCATGGAAATTCGCCGCGCATCGCGACGGCCGGCGCGACTCTTATCACCGACGATGGGTCCGGAACGCAGACCGGCGCCGTGTCCGGCAACCTGCTCACCCTCGCCGCGGGCAATCGCATCTCCGTTGCCGACGCCGCGACCACTCCCCTTCGCTTCGGCTTCGCGACCAACGGAACCATGGGCACGGCGCCGCTCGCGCCGCCCGCGATCTCCGGCGGCGGAGCCCTCCAGCGCCGCTTCTATCGCGTGATGGTCGTCGACCTCCCTTGGTATCTCCTCGGTAACCGAACTTCAGCCGCCGTCCTCGGCGTCGGTCCTGATGATCAGCGCATTCCGGCCGACCTTCTTCCTGTCGTCCGCGATCAGGTCGCCATCTCCTATCACGCCGATGGGATGGACACACTCGGCGACGCTAACCGCGTCTTGAACCTGCCGCAGCAGAATATGATCCTCGCTGTGTCGCCCGTGATCGATCAGACCTTGATCACGCCCGCTGCGCCGGGGGCTAACGCGCACTGGCCCGCGTTCCCTGCACCGAATCCCGGCGGAGGATTTCCCAACCCGCCCGTGCAGTTGTCGCCCGCCAACGTCACCGCGCAGTTCGCGGCAGGAAACGACGTCGTCGTCACGATCGCCGGGGGAGCAGCGCCTCCCGGTGCGACCATTCGAATCTACCCGCAGCGATTCATCGAAATCGCCTCGATTAACGGCGACGAACCTTCGTTCGTGCGCGCCGACGGCGGATCGAACATCGTCAACGGCGCCAATCCGACCAGCATCTTCCTTCGAAATCCGTTCAATCTCGGCGCGGCCCAACCGCTCCCGAACCCCGCGGTTCTGACGATGGATATCGTCGTGACGCCTCGCGCTGGCAACCGCCGGCTCACTGGGGCCGTCTCGGTCAATGTGGCCGCCGGCTCCGCGGCTGCCCCAACCGATCCGTTCTTCGGACCTCCGGCGAGCAACATCATGGGCGTCATGCTTCCGCAGATGCAGGGCGTCGCTGAATCGCCTCTGTTCGGAATTCCCAAGACCATCGCTCCGCCGCCCGCGCCGCCCGGCAATTTTCTCGATCTTGTCATCAGCCTGGCGTCTGAGCCCGCACCGCGCCAGGCTCCGCGCCTCCCCATCATGGGACGTCTCGAGACCGTCGTCATCGTCGGCACCACTGGACCTGGAACTCCCGCGCCCGCAAGTTCGCTCCTTTGGCAAGGCGTGCTGACTGGAGCCCGCTGGGCCGGCGAATCTCGTTCCGCGTTTCATGCACAAGGTAACCCTGGAAATCCTGCCGGACCCGACGTGCACGCACCTGGCATCGGCGTTACCGGAGCTCTCGGCTACGACCTCGCGATGCATGCCTTGCACCGCACGCAACCGATCATTCCTTTGCCGACCACTAACGCGGGACTCACGCCCGGATGGATCGTTGCGTCCGCTGGCGACAATTTTGACGTCCCTTCGGATGCCGCCAACGTCGCCAATACCGGCACCGGAGTCCTGCTCCAAAGCGTTGCCGCCGGATGCGAAACGCCCTGGCTTGGCTCCCTCACGCCGCCAGCGCCCGGCCTTACGGTGAACACGCTCATCAACGACGCCGCCACCGCGATCGGTATGCCCGCGCCCGGTAACGTCGTCACGATTAATAATGAGCCGCGGCTACAACGCGAAATCCGCCGCGAGTTTTTCGCAGCCAAGAACGGCTTCCGCGACGCCCAGTGGTCCCTCCGGCGCGCCATCGCCGAAGCACGTGAGCTCGTCTACATCGAATCGCCCCAGTTCGCCCGAACCGCCCGGCCGGATGGATCCCCGGAGGCCCACGAAGTCGACCTCGTCGCCGAACTCGCCGACCGCCTGTCGGCGCACCCAAATCTGCGCGTCATCATATGTACGCCGCGATTCTCCGACTTCGCCGACAATTTCCGCGCGTTCCACCGCCAGCACTATCAGGCTCGCATGGAAGCCTTCGGAATGCTGCAGCAGGCGGCCAAGGATCGTGTTTTACTCTTCCATCCGGTCGGCTTTCCCGGCCGCGTCGCCTACGTCCGCACCACCTCGATCATCATTGACGACGTTTGGAGCCTAGTCGGCGCCACCCATTTCCGCCGCCGTGGCATGACCTTTGACGGTTCGGCTGCGATCGCGTCGTTTGACCGCCAGATGACCGACGGTTACTCCACCCGCGTCCGTAATTATCGCCGGGCCCTCATGGCGGCCAAGATGAACATTCCCGATCCTGCTACCGGCGCTCCGCTGTCCGGCGAGTGGGTTCGCCTTGGGCGACCCATTTCTGCCTTCGACGTCGTCCATGATTTGCTCGAACAGGGTGGATACGGCCGTATCCAAGGCCTGTGGGCTGGACCACCGGACACGAGCGTACTTCCCGCGCAACCTAAGGTTGCTGATCCCGACGGTTCGAACGGTGACAGTCTATTCACCACCCTTGCCGGGATGCTGAATGAATCGGGTACGTAGTCCCTCCAGGCGCTCCTCTTCGCCCGATCAGTGAGCGGGTTCCGCCGAGGATCGTCGCGTAGCTGAGCCGGATCACTAGTTTAGAAGGGAGATCCGTAGACACTGCGCTCAATCTTCCACAGCGGGTATGAGCATTGCGACGAGAGGGTGTTGCTAGGGGAAGGCACTCGTCCTTTCCATCCTAACGCTGACTTTCTCAGTTCAGCGACAACATCCTTGTGGATCATGTGAGCGAACTAGTCTCCTTGACATCCCGATGGGGGACCGCTGCCGGAAGCGTCGAATAGGCATTGTCGACATACTGGTGCAGCATCCGCTGTGCGTTGTAATAAGAACCGTTGATAGAGATCGCCGAGCGCATCACGGCGCCGTAGGCGAGAGGCCTGCCGTAAAACAGCGGCACGATGGCTCGCTCAAGCTGATCGTAGAGCGAGTTCGCCTCCTCGTGGGGCGCCGGTATGGCGTTTTCCCCATCGCCAATGGCCCAACCCGTCACGCCCTCCAGGCAACCTTCGATCCACCAACCATCCAACACGCTCAAACTTGGCACGCCGTTCAGCGCCGCCTTCATGCCGCTCGTACCGGAGGCTTCGAAGGGGCGGAGCGGCGTGTTCAACCACAAGTCAACCCCAGAGACCAGATACTGCGCCCACTCCATGTCATAGTCCTCGATGTAAACGACTTGGACCCGAGGCGCCAAGGCCTCCGCCGCTGCGAACACGTTGCGAATGGCAGCGCGTCCGCTGTCGTCTTTGGGGTGGGCCTTGCCGCCGAAGACAAACTGCAAAGGTCCAACATTCTGGGAAATGGACGCTAGCCGGTTGATGTCTTCGAAGAGGAGTTCGAAGCGCTTGTAGCCAGTCGCGCGCCGTGCAAAGCCTATGGTCAGAACCTTCGGGTTCAGAACCACGCCGGTCTGCTCTTCGACGCGCTGCAGAAGAGCGGTCTTCGCTTGCGCGTGCGCTCCGATAATCTCCCCGACGGGGATGCCAACGGCGTAGCGCAAGTAGAGATTGTCGCGGCGCCAAGGCGGGATGTGGCGAGAGAACAACTGCTGCATCGGCGCGCAAACCCAAGTAGCCGCATGCACGCCGTTCGAGATCGCTGAGACCGGATAGTTCGGATACATCCCGGTCGAGACTTCCCCGTGTTTCATTCCGACGCCGTTGACATAGTGGGAAGACCGCAGCGCAAGGTCGGTCATATTCAACTGGCCGGCGGCGAAAGCGCCCATCGCGTCTAGCAGGTCCGTCCGTCTGCGTCCGAGAACTCGGCTGGCGAGTTCTCTTGAGAATCTGTCCTGTCCTGCGGGAACCGGGGTATGCGTGGTGAACACGCACTGACGCCTGATCGCACTAATGTCTCCTTGAGACGGCTGCGTGAGGCCGCGTTCGTCCAGGCGTTCTGTGAGCAGTTCAAGGCCCAACAGTGCAGCATGACCTTCATTCATGTGGAAAGTCGCAACGTCTGTATATTCGAGCGCGCGCAACATCCTCACGCCGCCGATTCCCAATACGGCCTCTTGACTCAGCCGATAGAGGGGCCCGTCGCCATACAAGTCGTTGGTCAGCATACGGTCTTCTGAGTTGTTCTCTGCGAGGTCCGTATCGAGGAAAAGCACCATGGCAGCCCTCCCTTCGAGCCCGACGACTGGATAACGCCAAGCGGCTATCCGAACACTGCGGTCGTCAATCTCCACCGCTACTCCCGGATCGAGACGTTCGCAAGCATCGCGGATGCGCCATTCGGCCGGGACCTCCGACTGTCGGCCGTCAGGCGTGAGCCGTTGCTTGAAGTAGCCGTGGTGATGGGCTAGGGTGACGCCAATGAGGGGCACGTCGTGGTCGGCTGCCGTTCGCATCGTATCGCCGGCGAGAACGCCTAGACCGCCGGCATAGGACGGCAGATCCGAGCGCACGGCGCACTCCATCGAAAAGTAGGCGACTCTCGGGGAAACCGACATGACGACCTGCGCAGGCTAGCTGACAGGCGCCCCTTTTGCCTCTTGAAGCATGTACCCGGCTAAGAGCCGTCGCGCAGCAGCCGTCAGGGGATACTCGACGACCTCAACGCCGCAGCTCTTGACGCTGGTCGGGTCACTACCGGCAGGCAACACGACAACGATTTCTGGTTGTGCTCCGCGCTGCACAACTTCTCGCAACAGGCAGTACCAGTTGCCGTCCGGCAGCGTTTCGTCTGTTACAACCATCGAGATCTCGTCGTCCAGCAGGCGACGCGCTTGGTTGCAAGTTGTAGCTTCCGCCCACTCAACACTTTCTGCTGAGGCCAATGCTCTGAACTCTCGTAGCATGTCCTCATTCATCACGAGTAGTACTCTGCTCCTGGCCATTTCGAGCCTCCTATACATTTTTCTCTCCCACGCTGAGCTTAAGACTCCTGCTCCTTCCGCGGTACCCGTAATCTTTCGAGGGAAATGAAGATCTGATTCTCGGGGAGTTCCGGGATCTGAACTCGCAAAGACCCATATTGCGTATGGACGTGCCGGACGAACTTCCGGATCAGTTCGGTGCGATGAGGCCCGCGCGTTCACAGCTCTCGCGGTTGCCAACAAGCAATGGCGCCGACACTTGCCCGTTCGGTCTCTATCGGGATTTACACAGCCGGTAACGAACGTTCTGGACAGATGTGCTATTTCGACAACGGGTCTGCGGAGGGCCCTATGACTAGGGCCTCGTAGTGTGACTGCAGGAGCCGTGATATTCCGAATCGGCGATGGAGCCCACTAAAGCCCGAATTTATGCGGGGTCACTTGATGTCGGGCGGACCCGATAGTGGGTAGGGCGACGTTCCGCCTGCGAGGCTCTCCGATGTCACCAAACAACTCCTTTTCCGGCCCCAAGCCAGAGAGCATCTTCTCAAGGAAAGCGCGATCGTTTGGGATGCGGTCCGCGTAACGCTCGAAATCCAAGTACATTCTGCTCGGCAAGGAATTCGGGCAGCCGCTCGCGTGCAACGACGGCGTCACGATCGCCAAAGAGGTCGAGCTCGCAGAGCCTGTGGAGAATCTGGGCGCTCACAAGCGGCCGAGAGATGGGTGATCAGGTCGGCGACGGCACAAGCACATCCACCACACTCGCGGGCTCCATCTTGGCTGAGGGCATCCGCAATGTCGCCTCTCACGCACGGCGGCAAAGAGGTCTTCAACGCGGACAACGCCTCGATATTGGCGGTCCTCGCGAAGGACTCCGGCAGGGTCGGAGCCGACATCCTTTACGTAGGATGCCGCCACGCGGCCGGGGTCGTCCCAAACGAGTCGCTCCGACAAGTCACGCACCATAGATTTGTCTTCTCACTCGTCTCACGAAACAATTGCGCATCGGATATGACATCAACTTTCTGTTTCGCTTTCGACATCGCGGGTTAACCTCCCACGAGTTAGGCGGCGGCAAAATTCACCGCTCGGCTCAGCGCTCCTGAGATTCGCTCCGGCCCCTCGCGAAACTCGTAGTAGTAGCGGACACCCCTCTCCATCAAGTCGTAGTAGTCGCTGAAATCAGATTCCTCTACGAGGACCAGGATTGGGATCCGCCTTCCCAGGCGACTCACGCTGGCGACAACATCTCTTGACCGCTGTTGCGTTTGGCGATCACATGCAACCACGACGGCGTTCGCATGCAGGCTCAACACTCCGGGTAGATCGCTGGCGCACTCCACTCGCGCCAGCTCGAGTCCACGCCTGCGAATGGCTCGGCCCAATTCTTGAAGGTCATCACAGTCTGCAGGTCCAACCCAAATTACGGAGGGTTTTTCGATCATCATGGATGTCGCCTTTTTCACTTTGTTTCGTTCGAGCATTGCCCCAGTGCGCTCCGTATCGCTTCGCCAAAAGGTCCCGGCGCGAACGGCCACTCCACATGCGGCGCTACGCCTCCCAATTCGGCGATATGATCGGCCTGCTGGACATGGTCTATGACGTATGAAATCGGACAGCGCCAGCGGGCTCCGATGAGGCGTCCGGCATGAATCGGATCCGTTTCACTCTGTAGTTCGAGGTCGACGACAACGAGATCGGACTTGAGCTGGAAGCCCTCCGCAAAGAGAGCGCCGGCGGACGTTAAGATATCGTCGACGGCGTACCCGAATCCCCCAAGATCTAGCAACTTGGTCGTCTTCGACGACTAGCAAGATTCGCGCAACAGATGAACCGTCTACCTCAGATAGTTCTGAGGGTTCGACGCGTCTATCGGTGAAGCTGACGCTCTCCATCGCCACCAAGATTAGCCGCGACCTCCACTCGCCGCCGCCCGAAAAACTCCCAGGTTTTTCGAAATACTTTGCGAAGTAGGTCGACGTACCCGAACTTTTCCGAGCATGCTTTGATGGCCCCGCTAGATTAACCTGATCGGAATATTGGCGGCGGAACGGACCATTGCGGGCGTTCTGTCATAGCATGGACCGTCGATGAACGAGATCTCCAAGATTCTTCAACCGAAGTCATTGGCGTTGTTTGGCGCGAGTGATTCGCTATCTAAACCGGGAGGCGTCATCCTTCGCAATCTCGTCGAAGGGCATTTTGGCGGTCCCGTTATTCCGATCAATCCAAGGCATGAGGAGATTCTGGGACTTTCAGTCTACCCGTCGCTTGACGCTGTCTCGGAGGCGCCCGAATTGGCCATCATTGCGACGCCTGCCGAGACCGTAC
>CAZYOX010000044.1:0-17012 GCA_964649285.1 uncultured Bryobacterales bacterium
GTCGGTCGCACGGATACGCGGCGACTGCAGCAGGTTCGAATCTGCACTGGTGAATAGCGCCGTCAGCTGCGCTCCAGGTAACGTAGTCACCCAATCGCTGGTGCCGACATTGCCGACACGCGACAGGGGGATCGTCGCGGGCGGGTTGTCTTCGGCGTCGTCTTCCGCCGGCGCGGCGCCGCCGGTGAACAACACCGGCACGCTCAGACCAGGCGCGCCTCCGGAAGTCGGGCTGATGCCCAATTCCCGCATCCTGCTGCGCGAAACTTCCAGCACCAAGACGTCGATCACAACCTCGGGCCGGGCCTTGTCGATGTCGTTGACCAATTTGTCGACCAGCGCCAACTCTGAACGCGAACCGCGCACCACCAGGGCGTTCATCGAGGTCACCGGAAACATTCGCCGAATGTCCGTCAGACCGCGAATGGCGGTCACGATCTCTTGCAGCTCCTGCGGGGTGGCGACGTTGTTGAGGTAGATCGTCTTGACGATCTTCTCCTCAAAATCGCGGCGCTTCGCGGTCGTATCGTTGGTGACGAAGATGGCGTTGTCGGTGATCGGCTTCCAGTAGGTTTGAGTGATCAGCGCCGTGTAGTCCAAGGCCTCGGTCAAAGTCGCGTCTTGTATCGAAATGTCGACGCGCTTGTCTGCAAATTCCGGGTCGAACAGAACGTTGATGCCGGCGAGCTTGCCGATCGTCTCATAGACAACCTTCAGCTGCTGGCTCATGGTGATATCGATCGGCTGGGTCGACAAGGGCCGCAAAACGGCCGGCGGCCGCATGGATTCGACCAACTCGCGCCTGCTTTCCCGGTCCAACTCTAGTGCGCTGGCGTCTAAGTCCTCCTCAGTGGACTGCGCTCCGCCCTGGCGCTTCTCAATCATCTCCAGAGTTCTCTGATACTGCTGGGCGGCGACGGTCAGCGACGGGTCGATCTCGATGGCTCGCTGGAAGTGCGCCAGCGCCTCGTCCAACAGGCCTTCGTCGTCACGCAGACGGCGGCCCGCATCGACGTGAGCTTGCGCCGCTACAAAACGCATCCGACGTACGGAGAGCTGGTAGCGGTTGTCGCCGGGGTCCTCCGCCTCCGCTTGCTCGTAGAGCTGCAAAGCGCCGTCGTAGTCCTTCTGGACCTCGGCGCGCCGGCCTTGTTCGTAGAGCTGCCGCGCCTTTCTCGCCGACGCCGGCAGACTCGGCACGATCATCAAAAGGCAGAGAATGAGAAGCAGGGACGTCTGGAACAGTCTCCGCATTCGTGCCACTCTAAAGAGGCGGCCTAGGGCGGGGCGTCGGTCGTCGGTAAAGGCGGTCATCAAGCGGGATTAGAGTCCGGTCGGATCGGGTACCTACCTATAGTGACGCACTCCTCCGCCCAGGCGTGGAACCGGAATGGCGAAAACCGAAGGAATTAAGATTCTGGCGGATAATCGGCGCGCCCGGTTCAGGTATCACTTCCTCGATACATTCGAGGCGGGTGTTGTTTTGACCGGCTCCGAAGTCAAGTCGGCCAAAGCGGGCCAGGTTCAACTCGGCGATGCCTATGCCTCGCTGAACAAAGGCGAGATCTGGCTGCACAACGCTCATATTAGTCCTTATTTGCAGGCCAACCGCCAAAACCACGAGCCGCTGACCGTCCGCAAACTCCTGCTCCACCGCGCCGAAATCGACCGGCTCGTGGGTAAGACGCGCGAGAAGGGCCAGACGTTAATCCCGACGAAAGTCTACCTCAAGAACGGCCGCATCAAGGTAGAGATCGCGCTAGCGAAAGGCAAGCAAGACCACGACAAACGCGAGACGATCAAGAACCGCGAACTCGACCGCGAAGCCCGCCAGGCGATGATGAAGCGGAACTGACCCGATTCCCGCGTACAGACCGGTCCCTATGTCCAACAAAGGAAATCTACTCATCACCGGCGGCAGCCGGGGAATCGGCGCCGCAACCGTCCGCTTGGCTGCGCGCCAGGGCTTTTCGGTCTGCTTTAGCTACCTCTCTGAACAAGAGCAGTCCGAGCATCTGGTCCGTGAAGTCGAAGCTGCCGGAGGACGCGCCGTGGCCCTGCAGGCCGATGCCGCCGATCGAAAGGCGTTGCCCAGCCTGTTTGACCGTTGCGAGACTGCCTTCGGACCCGTGACGGCGCTGGTCAACAACGCTGGAATTACAGGCGGCATCTCACGCCTCGACGCTGTCGACCCGCAGACGGTGCAGCGCGTTATGGAAGTCAACGTCGTCGGCACGATATTAGGTTGCCGGGAGGCTGTCCTACGCATGTCGACTGCCCACGGAGGGGCGGGCGGCGTGATCGTGAATGTGTCGTCGGTCGCCGCAACTCTCGGTGCGGCGGGAGAATATATCTGGTACGCCGCCAGCAAGGGCGCCGTAGAGAGCTTTACTGTCGGCTTGGCGCGAGAAGTCGCCCGCGAAGGCATCCGCGTCAACGCTGTCTCGCCGGGCATCACCGTCACGGAGATCCATGCCCAGGGAGGGGACGCCGGCCGGCTCGACCGCCTTGGGCCGCTGACGCCTCTGGGCCGTGCAGCGCAACCCGAAGAAATTGCGGAACCGATCCTCTGGCTGCTCTCCGACCAGGCCCGCTACATCACGGGCGAGATCCTGCGCGTTACCGGGGGCCGCTAGCTTTCGAAGCGTCGGAGTCGCGTCAAAGCGGCGATCGCGCTTGCAAAAGGCAAGCGCGAGACGATCAAGAACCGCGAACTCGACCGCGAAGCCCGCCAGGCCATGATGAAGCGCAGCTGAGAGACCGGACCGCCGTGTGGGCCGGCGTGACGAATCGGCACGGCGATGTGTCCGTATGCTGCTGATTGCAGCGAAAGACTCAAGCAAAGATGCGCGGGACGGCTTGTAACATTGGCGATCGGATTGCCTTCTTCGAGAAGCGCAAGCGATCCTCGCCTGCTCGACGCCCGATGACTAAACAACGCCTTTCCAGAGTCCCTGTTCCCCTACTGCTGGTGATCGCCGCAGCACACCTGTCGGCACAGGGCATTATCACTACCGTCGCCGGCGGCCGACCTTTCACCCTTCAGGACGGGCCCGCGCTAGAGTCCCCGCTGGGCGTGATCGACTGGGTTGCTCGCGGCCCGGCGGGCGCCATCTACGCCGAAGACTTTTCCAACGACGTGCTGGCCATCATTGACTCTTCCGGACAAATGTCGGTGGCTCCGGCGCTCGGGGACGAAACCGAATTTGGGTTCCAGACGGTTAGCTCTGCCGTCTCCGATAGCCAGGGGAATCTCTACTTCGTCGACCGCGGGCACAACATCAAGCGCCTCGACGGGAATGGCGTCATTACAACGATTGTTCCCTCAATTGCCGTCCCAGCGGGCAACCTGGCAATCGGCCCCCAAGGGAACTTCTATGCCAACTCGATTAATTCCGTCGTGCGCATCACTCGCAACGGCGAGGTGACGACCCTCGCCGGGGACGGGACCTGCGGGTACGCCGGAGACGGCGGACCGGCCATTGCTGCCAAATTTTGCAATATTTATGGCTTGACCGTCGACCACGACGGCAATGTGTACGTCATGGATGGCGGCAGCAGCCGCATCCGCCGCATCGACACCGCTGGCATGATCACGACTGTTGCCGGCAACGGCCAGCGCGGCAACTATGAAGGCGAAGGAGACGGCGGCCCGGCGACCGAAGCGCGCATCGGCCTTTCCTTCAACATCACCGTCGACGCCAAAGGGGACGTGTACTTCGTCGATGGCAATCGCATCCGCAAATTCACTCCCGGCGGCGACATTGAAAGCATCGCCGGCCAAACCGATCCGAATTTCCTGGGCGACGGAGGCCCGGCCGTCGAGGCTTCGCTGCGCGACCCCGGCGGTTTGGCCTTCGACGCCTCCGGCGCCTTGTTGATCGCTGATTCGGGCAACTGGCGCGTACGACGCATCGAGAACGGAATCATCACAACAGTCGCCGGCAACGGCGGTTACGGGACCAGCGGCGACGGCGGGCCAGCTTCCGAGGCGTCCATGCTCGACGCTCGAGGTCTGGTCTTTGACCGGCAAGGCAATCTCTATTTTTCCGACCACGGCGCCAACCGTGTCCGCAAGATCGATGTCGGCGGCACGATTACGACCGTCGCGGGCGGAACTGCCCCAGGCTTCGCCGGCGACGGCGGCCCGGCCGTCGATGCGCTCCTAGATGGCCCCGAAGACCTCGCCGTGGACGATCTAGGCAACCTGTACGTCGCCGATTCCGGGAATGATCGCGTGAGGCGCATCAACGTCGATGGGACTATCGAGACCATTGCCGGCGGCGGGCCCGAAAGCGCCGCGGAAGACGGCATTCCGGCAACCGCGGCCTTCGTCCCGCGCCCTAGCGGGGTGAGCTTCGACGATGCGGGGAATCTCTACGTCACCCAAGGCGACTACTTCGGCAAGATACGGAGGATCGACCTGTCCGGCACGATTTCCTCACCGCTGTACCCAGACTTTCTCAGAGCGCCAGGGCATGTACTTGCGACGCCCCACGGCCTCTACTTCACAGTGTTCTCTGGAGACTTTGCGCCTCCTAGCGGAGTCGTATACCGTAGTGATCCAGACGGGACCATCGAGCGCGCGGCTCGTGACCTGCTGATCATGGGCGGATTGGCCGCGGACGAATCAGGGATAGTGTTCGTCTCCGACTCTTTCGACGGTCTTGTCTACCGCATCGATCCGCTCGGAACCAAGACGCTGGTGGCGGGCACAACGGACCGCGATGCGCCGACGGCAGACGGCGTCCCGGCAATCGCTACGAAGCTCGCCACAGCAAACGGCATTGCCTTCGACCGCCTGGGCGATCTCTATATCGCAACCGGCGACCGGATTCGGCGTGTCACCGCCTGTCCGCCGCTCTCGTTATTGCCGGCTGACGGTCCCATCGGCGCCAGCGCCGGCATAGGGGGCTTCGAGGTGCTGGCCGCAGAGGGTTGTCCTTGGACGGCAAGAACCGCTGAGGATTGGATTACGCTGACCACGGATCGTGGCGCCGGCCGCTCTCCTGTGTTCTATTCGGCAACCACGAATACCGACGCGGCGCCACGTACCGGCACGATCAAGGTCTTCGACCAGAGTTTCACCCTGACGCAAACGGGAGCCGGCTCCCCCGGCGGCACATTTGAGCCCTCGCTAGTCAAGCGTTTAACCCCGGGTTTCTACATCGTGGAAGCCACGCTGGCCGAAGGCGCCGCAGGCGGTTACTGGGGCCTCGAAGTATTAACCTCCCGCGGTCAAGCCGCCGGCGGCTTCAACCTCGGCGGCGGACTGAGCGGCGCAGGAGGTCCCCCGGGCTTTGGCGCGTTCTTGCTATCGACCCGCCAAACCGTAACGGCGACGCCAACCACGCCCCTGGCTCCGAATGCAGATTTGACCATCAGGCTGCTCGATGCCAACCGCGCGCAGCTCGCCGAGGCACGCTTCGGCGATGTCCAGATCACCCGCGAACTCGATCCGGGCTTCTACATCGTCGAGGTCGAGGCAAACGAGCCTTCCCCCATCGCGTTTTCCCTGGCGCTTTCTGCCGGCTTTTTCAGCGGTGGAGTCAACACCGGGGGCTACGTCGGCCCAGGGATGGTGGGATTTGGAGCCTTCTATGTTCCAGAGGAACAAGAGGTGACGATCCGCCTATTCGGCAAGAACACGTACGGTCCGCAAGGCGCCGAAAGTTTAGTGCTGACGCTCAAAGACGCCGGCCGCAACGTCATCGAAGTCCGGCAGCCTTGATCGGCGAGTGGCCCTAGCGGGCCGTGGCTCCGCAGTGTGCCGCCGCCTAGCGAGTCTCTACCGGCTCGAGATGGGCGACTTCCCGCGTTCGACCGAACCTGCTGCCAGGCAGATCCGCGAAGCGCGTGTGTAAGTCGCGTTATTTCGCTGCTTTCGCAGCAATCCTCCACTGCAGCCCAAGAAGCATATGTTCGTTACCAATCGAGGCTCCGGGGGGACGGGGCTCGGGAACGTCTTATCGGCTCAGGCGCCGAACCTTTAACGGAATATCATTCCCCTCGTCGTAGACTGGACTCTTTATGCAGATCCGTACAATTCCCATTTCGCCCGCCGAAGTCGAAGCCGACGCTCTAGTCCTCACGCTCTTCCAGCTAACTGGCGGCGAGAAGCCCGACGGCGAGGCCGACGGGTGGTCAGGCGGGGTCATTGCCGAGCTCTATGCTCGCGGCGAGTTCAGCGGCAAGGCCTCCGAGACTGTCGTCCTGCACCGTCCCGCCGGGCTCAAGGCGGGCCGATTGATGCTCGTCGGCGGCGGCAAACGCGAGAACTACTCGCCAGCCGCCGCCCGCAACGCCGCAGCCGTCGCCGTCCGCCAACTGAAGCCTAAGGGCGCCAAGCATATCGCCATCGTCGTCCCTGAAAGCTTTGACGTGGCTCAAGCTATAACCGAAGGCGCCTTGCTGGCGAATTTCGATGTCGGCGAGCTCAAGAGTAGCGATGAAGGCAAGGGCGTCCTCGACGCTCTAACCATTGTCTCGTCCGCCGACGTTTCCGCCGCGGTGGAGAAGGCCGGCATCATCGCCGGAGCGCAAAACTTCACTCGCAGCCTGGGCGACGCCCCGCCCAATCTGCTGACGCCGCCTGTCCTTGTCGAGCGAGCGCGCCAAATGGCAGCCGACGCAGGTCTGGAGGTCGAGGTCCTCGATCGCGACCGGATGGCCAAGATGGGCATGGGGGGACTATTGGGCGTCGCCCAAGGCAGCGCCGAACCCCCCGCGCTCATCATCGTCCGCTATACACCGCAGACAGCATCCGGCGAAGATCATCTCGGGCTCGTCGGCAAGCCATCCGCCGACATGGATCTGATGAAATACGACATGGCCGGCGGCGCCGCCGTGCTCGGCGCGATGCAAGCCATCGCCGCGCTAAAGCCGCAGCGGCCCGTTACCGCCCTGGTGCCGACGGTGGAGAACATGGTCGGCGGCCGCGCTCAACGGCCCGGCGACGTAGTCAAGACGCTGTGCGGCAAGACCGTCGAAATACTCAATACCGACGCCGAGGGCCGCATGATCCTGGCTGACGCGCTGACCTACGGCCAACGCCTCGGCTGCACGCGGCTCGTCGACGCCGCTACGCTCACAGGGGCTATCGTCGTTGCCCTGGGCCACGAGCGCGCCGGCCTGTTCTCTAACAACGACGTCCTGCAGAAAGACATCCTGGCATCCGCGGAAACCGCCGGCGAAAAATTTTGGCCCATGCCGCTCGACGAGGAATACAAGGAAATGCTCAAGAGTCCCATCGCCGACTTTCCCAACATCGGTTCCCGTTGGGGCGGGGCCATCACCGCGGCGATGTTCCTCAAGCAGTTCGCCGACCCCACGCCTTGGGCGCACCTCGACATTGCCGGAACCGCTTGGCTCGAACAAGACAAGCCCTACATGCCCAAAGGCCCGACCGGCATGGCCGCGCGTACCTTTATCGAATTGGCGACAAGGCCCTAGCGCACGAAGCGCTGGGCGATGGGCAGGCGCCGGCCGACGCCGAATGCTTTCGATGTCACACGCAAGCCGGGCGCTGCTTGCTGGCGCTTGTATTCATTGCGGTCGACCATGCCGCAGATTGCTTTCACCAAATTTTCCGCCTGGCCGACCTGCTCAGCAATCTCAATCACAGAAAGGTGCTCTTCGACATACAACCGCAAGATCGGATCCAGGATCTCGTACGGCGGCAGCGAGTCCGAATCTTTCTGGTCGGGCCGCAACTCGGCAGAAGGAGCTTTAGTGAAAACCGATTCCGGAATCACTCCGGGCCGCCGCTTGTTGGCCGCGCGCGATAGCTTGTAGACCATCGTCTTCGGCACGTCGCTGATCACCGCCAGGCCGCCAGCCATATCGCCGTAGAGCGTACAATAGCCGACCGCCAATTCACTCTTATTGCCCGTGGTCAGCACCATGGCGCCTAACTTGTTGGAGATCGCCATCAGCGTCAGGCCGCGCAGCCGAGCCTGGATGTTTTCTTCCGTCGTGTCCAGCGGGAGCCCTGCGAAGATCGGCGCGAGGGCCCGCACCGTCGTCTCATAGCTGTCGACGATCGAAATCGTCTCCAACCGAATACCCAGCCGCGAGGCCACCTCGCGTGCGTCGCTGAGACTGTGGTCCGACGAGTACGGCCCCGGCATGGCCGCTGCCATCACGTTCTGCGCCCCAAGCGCCTCGACGGCGATCGCCGCCGTGATCGCCGAGTCTATGCCGCCGCTCAAGCCAATCACGGCCTGAGAAAAGCCGCACTTGCCGATGTAATCTCGAACGCCCAAAACCAAAGCATCGTAGAGCGCATCGACTTCGTCTTCTTCGCGCGGCCCTAAGTCGGACCCCGGATTTTCCGTATCGAAGAAGATCAAGTCCGGCGCAAACGACTTGGCCCGGGCAACGACTTCTCCGCGTCCGTTCACGACAAAGCTCGAACCGTCGAAAACCAGTTGGTCGTTCCCCCCTACCTGGTTGACCATGAGGATCGGCTTTTGCACGCGCTGTGCGGCGGCGCCGATCATCCGTTCGCGCAACTCTCGCTTGCCCATGTGGTAGGGCGACGAGGAGATGTTGATGAGGAAATCGACCCCCGATTCTGCCAGCTCCGAAACTGGATCGCGCCGATAGCGAGGCTGCGGCCAGAACTGTTTATCGTTCCAGGCGTCTTCGCAGATCGTGATGCCCACCCGCAGCCCGGCGATCTCGCAGACGCTTTGCTCCTCGGCGGCGGCGAAGTAGCGACCCTCGTCAAACACGTCGTAGGTCGGCAGCAGCATCTTTCGCTGCACAAAGGCGATCTCGCCTCCCGAGAGCAATGCGGCGCAGTTGGCGGCTCGATGTCCCTGTTGGTCGAAGGCGCGCCCCACGTAGCCGACCACAGTATCGACGCCAATCTCGCCGCAAGCTGCTGCCAGTTGCTTCAACTTGTGGTCGGTTCTTTCGAGAAACGCCGGGGCTTCCACTAAGTCCCGCGGCGGGTAACCGTTCAAAGCCAACTCGGGCAGCACCGCGAGATCGACTCCGGCTTCTTTGGCGCGGCGGACTACGTCCAGGATCTGGGCGATATTGCCGTCAAAATCACCGACCGTAGGGTTAATCTGTCCGAGCGCGAGCCGCATGGATTGGCCGTGTGAGGCGGGTTATCGAACTGATTCGAGGCTGGGAACGGACGCCTTAAGAGTCATTCTTAAAAGGCTTCTGGGCCAGAAGTGCGGCGGTTCCCTCGCCGCGCACCTTCTCCTCGTAGCGTAACACGCGATAGTCCGAGAATTCGTTCAACAACTCGTTTGAATGCAGCACATAAGCAGGGTTCTTAGGACCGTCAGGCAGAGCGAGTTGATCCCTCGTGTAGGTCTTATAAACGACCAGACCGCCCGGCTTAATCGCCCGCTTCATCGCCGGGAACAGAGGCCGATGCAGATAGCGCACCGCCACGATCAGGTCGAAAACCTCGACGCCCAGGTCTGCACCCGGCACTTCCAGGTCGAGCGCTCTCGTCTCTAGCGCAATGCCGCGCATCACTGCCCTCTGTTGGGTTGCCTCCAGCGCCGCAGGAGCCAAGTCGATCGCCGTAATCTGGAAGCCTAGCTCCGCCAAATAGATCGCGTTTCGGCCCGCCCCGCAAGCGAGGTCGGCGGCAACCCGCGAGGTCAGCAACTCCCAGTACTCCGAGCAGGCGACCAGGAAGGCGTCCGGCACGTCGCCCGAATGCTCGCCTCGCCGATAGCGCTCATTCCACTCATCTTGCGACGGCATCTTGAAACAGGAACGGCGTCGACCGTGAGGGCGACGCCGTTCTCCATTGAGATCGATTTCCGATTACGCGCTGAATGAACTGCCGCAGCCGCAGGTCGAAGCCACGTTGGGGTTATCGAACTTGAAGCCCGCTCCCTCCATCGTTTCGACGTAATCGATCTTGACGTTATCGAGATAGAGCAATGAGGCCTGGTCGACGATCACCTTCAGATCGCCTGGGAACGTATATTCCTTGTCGAGCGGCATCTTGTTGTTCTCAAACGCCATCGAATACTGAAAACCGGAGCATCCGCCGCCCACGACGGAGACGCGCAGCGCGTTCGGTCTGGGGTCCTGCTGAGCGATGATCTCATTCACCTTGTTGATGGCGGTTTCCGTTAGCTGGATCATTTCGAATTCCTCCGGCGAGCGCAAAGCTCGACGCACTTTCAGTATAACCGACGTTTTTGCTCTAGTAACCCCAGCGCCACAGCGCCCCGCCGGCGGTCAACCCGGCCCCGACCGCGGCCATCAAAACCAAGTCGCCCTTCTTCAGTCTCCCCTGCGCCAGCGCGTCGTGAGTAGCCAGCGGAATGGTGCCGCCCGTCGTATTACCGTAATCGCCAATGTTGATCACCGTCTTCTCTTCAGGCAGCCCTAGCCGCTCGGCGACGGCAGAGATGATCCGGGCGTTGGCTTGGTGCGGGATCAGCAAATCGACATCATCAATCGTCAGCCCGTTGCGATCCAGCAGCATGCGGCAAACGTCGTGCATTTTATTCACTGCATACCGGTAGACCTGGCGTCCGTCTTGGTGCACGAAGTGCTCACGGTTGTCGATCGTCTCATGGCTAGCCGGACGCCGGCTGCCGCCCGCGGGCATGTACAAATAATTGCCGCCCGAGCCGTCGATCTCATGCTGAAAGTCGATGAGCCCAACGTCCTCGCCCTCTTCGGCAGGCTCCAGCAGCAACGCTCCCGCCGCATCGCCGAACAGCACGCAGGTCGCGCGATCCTCGTAGTCCACGATCCTTGACATTGTGTCTGCACCGATCACCAAAACTCGCTTCTGCGACCCGCTCGAGATCATCTGCGCCGCCGTCGTCAGTCCGTAGAGCAGACCCGCGCAAGCGGCGATCAGATCGAACCCCCATGCGCCCGTGGCCCCCAAACGGTCTTGTACCAGGCAGGCTGTCGACGGAAACAGCATGTCCGGGGTGACGGTGCACACGATGATCGTTTCGATGGTCGAAGCGTCAATGCCTCGCCTCTCCAAGGCTTCCTTAGCGGCCTCAACCGCTAAGTCAGAAGTGGCCTGATCCGGCCGGGCGATGTGCCGCGTACTGATGCCTGTGCGCGTCACGATCCACTCGTTGTTGGTGTCGATCGTCTTCTCTAAGTCAGCGTTAGTGAGAGTCCCCGGCGGCACGTACCGGCCGACGGCTGTAATTTTGGCTCGATGCAATGAATGTCCTTGCGGCAACAGCGCGCTCCGTGCCGCCAGCCCCAAAGGCTTACGGCAGAATCACCCATTGTAGGCGAAGCGCCCCGAGCGGACCGAATTCAGGCCGCTGCGGTGATGGCGCCGTTCAGCCAAGTGATCCAGGGATGCAGCGCCGCAAAGCGCTTGCTGATCTCCGTTTGCAGTTTGGGCGTCTCGGCGAGGTCCGGCGGCAATTGCGCCAAGGCCAAGAACTGCTTGCCCAGCAGCAAGTCCAGGGCAGGATCTTCCGGGGAAAAGCCCTTCGGGGGACGTTTCAGCCGCGCGCCCTGCACTTCCCCAAACAAACGCTGGAAGTTGGCCGCGCCGGTCAGCTTGCGATAGTTCGTCGCGTCTTTGCTCAGCTCCTTGCGGATCGCGTAGAGTTCCTTCGCCCAGGGCATGTAAGCCCCTCCGCCCACGAAAACCTGATCTGGCGCGATGTGGAAATAGTAGCCCGCAGCAGCATGCTTCTCCGCGCCTTTGGGAAAGAACGTCGCCGCGATATGAGTCTTGTAGGGCCGTTTGTCGTCGCTGAATCGGATGTCCCGATGAATGCGGTAGATTGCCTTTTTCGGATCGGTCTGGAAACCGCTAGCGAACTTCTCCAAGTCCGTGCCCACCGCTGTCACTAACTCGTGCATCGGCGCTTTGACATAGCTCTCGTAGTCGCTCTTGTGCGCTTGGAACCACTGCCGGTTGTTGTTCTTCTCCAACTGCCGTAAGAACTGCAACATCTGCGGCGGGAAGCCAGGGAAACGAGCCATGTTCGATATCCTAGCTCCGCCGTCGGCTCCGCTTAGACTAGATCTCAACCGCTCCATGAAGTCGAAACGGCTCCCATCGCTCTCTCTGCGGATTCGCGTCGCCTTTCTCTTGCTGGGGCTCGTCGCGATTACGCTAACCGGAGCCTTGGCGCTGCGTTTTGCCGAGGAGTCCCTGAAGAATGCTACCTACGAACGGCTTATCGGCATTCGCGAAACAAAACGCCGCCAAGTAGAGGAGCACCTGCTGCAGGCCGTCTCCCTGGCCGCCGCGCTTGGGCGCGATGAATCCGTAATCGACGCGACGCTGGGCTTCGAAGCGGCCTGGCCGCCCGTGGCCGACGAGTACCAGGCGGTTCGCAATCTCCATGGTGAAGGCCTTGCAGGGTTGACCTCGGCCATGGGCTTCGAAGATCTGCTGCTCATTCGCAACGGCCTCGTGCTCTATTCGGTTAGCGGATCCGACGCCGTGGGCCGCGCCATCGGGGAGCTCGGAGCGCCGACCCTCATCGCCGCCAATCAAGCGATCGAACAAGGCGCGCAAGCGCACCTCACCGAGTACGGACCCTACGCGGACCCTGCCGGCGTCGCGGCGTTTGCCGTGGCGCCCATCATTGACCGCGATAGACGGCTAGGCATGGTTGCCGCGCGGCTGTCCATTTCTAAGCTCGACGAAATCATGACCGGCGGAGGGCGCTGGAGCAGCGAAGGCCTCGGCGACTCCGGCGAGACCTACCTCGTCGGCGAAGACCTTTTGATGCGTAGTGATTCCCGCTTCCTCATCACTTCTCCCGACGAATATTTCCGTCAACTCGCTTCATTGGGCGTCCCGTCCGAACACGTAGAACGCATTCGCACGCGCGGCACGACGGTTCTGACCCAGTCCGTCGACACGCCAGCCGTGCGCCGCGCCCTAGCCGGCGAAAGCGGACTCGCTCAAGTCCTCGACTACCGCGGCATCTCCGTGCTCTCCGCCTACGCGCCGCTGCAGATCTCCGGCTTGCGCTGGGTTCTGCTCTCGGAGATCGATGCCGACGAAGCGCTTGCTCCGGTCGCGGAGTTGCGGCTTCAGACGGCGCTGCTCGCCTTGGCGGTTTCCAGCGTATTCCTGGGCATCGGTTACATCTTCTCCAAACGAACCACCGGGCCTTTGGCGGCGTTGACCCGATCGGTGGAGCGTTTTGGCCGCGACGACTGGCAAGGCGTCGCCGAGCTCGACGCCTTCCGCACCGCCGATGATGAAGTGGCCCGTCTCGCTCTGCAGTTCGACGAAGTGAGCAGGCGGCTCCGCGAGACTACCGTTTCGCGCGACTACCTTGACGATTTGCTGGCGTCAATGCTCAACGCGGTTTTCACCATCGAACCCGTCGATCCGCGGAGTTCCGGGCCGGGCAATTTCCGCATTCGTTCGGCTAACCCCGCCGCCCTGCGCCTGTTTGGTTACGGCGACGTCAGCGAGTTGGACAGCGCCTCACTCGCCAAACTGCTGGTCGATGCCTCATCCGCTTCCACCTGGATCGAGGCGCTGGCCCGCGAGGGCCACACGCCGACCTTCGAGACGACGCTGACTACCAAGGACGGACGGCAAGTCCCCGTTCTTTTTGCAGCCGCGCGTTTACGTTCGAGCGGCAGCGACGAACAAGCGGCCGTCTGTGTCGCGCAAGACATCACCGACCTGCGAACTGCCGAACGCCGACTCCAGGCATTGAACGAACGCCTCATACACGCCCAAGAAGAAGAGCGCAGCCGTCTCGCGCGAGAACTCCACGACGACGTGACGCAACGCCTCGGCGCCCTCGCGATCGAGATAGGCTCCCTCGCCCGCAGTGCCAAGCGCGACCAGCCGGAATTGGAGAACGCCAAGGAACACGCCATCCAACTCGCGCACGACGTCCAGGGCCTTTCTCGCCGGTTACATCCTTCGATACTCGACGACCTCGGTTTGGCTGCGGCTCTGCGATCGGAAGTTGCCGCGGCGCGAACACGCCTCGGCGTTCCGGTTTCCTTGGCGGCCGAAGATCCTCCGCCCGGCTTTCCTAAGAGCTCGGCCCTGGCGCTCTATCGCATCGCGCAAGAGTGCCTTCAGAACATCGCCAAGCATGCACGCCCCACGGAGGTGAACGTCGAGCTAGACGTCTGGAACGATCACGTCCGCCTGCGCATCGAGGACGACGGTGTAGGCTTTGACCCCGGGCAACCTCGTCGCGGCGGCATGGGCATCACCAGCATGGAGGAACGCGCCCGATTGGCGGGCGGACGAATGACCGTGCGTTCCGCTCCAGGCCGAGGTGCTAAATTTTCAATCGAGATGCCCATCGCATCCGGGCCCTCTGCATCATGAAGCGTGCTCGCATCATTGCCGCCGATGATCACCGTATCGTCGTGGAAGGTTTACGCGGTCTGCTCGAACCGGAGTTTGAGCTGGTCAGCGTCGTGGCCGACGGCCGCGAGTTAATCGAAGAGCATGACCGCGTGCGCCCGGACCTGATCATCGCCGATGTCGGCATGCCGCACCTGAACGGCATCCAAGCCATGCGTAAGCTGCGCGAGGCCGGCTCGAAGGCGCGGTTCGTGTTCTTGACGATGCATCCTGATCCGGAATATGCCGCCGAGGCCCTCGACTCGGGCGCTTCCGGCTATGTGCTCAAGCATTCCGCGCCGGAAGAGCTGGTGGCCGCGGTGCGCGAAGCTCTCGCCGGACGCACCTATATCACCCCGCGCATCGCTGGAGACGTGCTGAAAGCCATGCGCGGAGGCTCCCCGAGCACGCGGCTGACCTCTCGCCAGGCGGAAGTCCTGCAACTCCTCGCCGAAGGCCGCTCAGCGAAGGAAGTCGCTGCCGCCCTAGACCTCTCGCCCCGCACAGTCGAATCGCACAAGTACGCCATTATGGAAGCTCTCGGCGTCAAAACCTCCGCGGAACTCGTTCGCGAAGCGGTCAAACGCGGCTTGGTTTGCGACTGAGCCGATCCGAAAATCCCCTCGCTTCGCTCCGTAATCTTTCGGATACCGCGGCGCGCCCTGCGCTCTTAGCCTAAATGCAGAAGAAGGCTAACTGAAGGAGATACGTTATGCGAATCTTCGCGACACTTGCTGTTCTCGCGCTCTCGATCGCTGGATCCCACCTGATCGCTGCGCAGCCGTTCTCGAAAGAAGAGTTGAAGGTTAAGAACCTAGCTCAACTGGAGGAGAATGCGCGCACTTCGCAGGACTGGCGGACCTTGGCGCAAATGTGGGAAAGCAGAGAAGCGATGCTTCTCGAAAAAGCCGCCCGGCACGACCGTTTGGAACAACGCTATGCTTCGGCGCCGAAATCTCTGATCGCCAAGCGCGGCAATAGCTGGAACACGCCTCGCCGCCAAGCCCAACTGGCTGACAAGGCCCGAACTGAGGCGGTCGCCGCCGGCCGCACCGCTGCCGTATTCATTGCACGCGCCGACGCGGCCGCCGTCAACGTCGACTAATCGAAGGAATCACCAGCCGGAACGGCGACACAGCCGTTCGGCTTCTCCCCAATTTCCATCCGGCGCTCTGGCTCGGCGACCTAAAATGAAAGGTTGTCGGTATCTTCCGCGATTAACCAAGCCTATGCGGCTCTGGCGAGAGTTGCTGGACTGAGAGTTGCTCAAGACATCTCGCTAAAGGGTCATAACCGTTTCGGTTTGGGCGGTCCCGCCGACCTGCTGGCGGCCACAAAGCACGCCGACGTCCTGGCCGAAGCCCTCAACATCAGCCGCCGTCTCGAACTGCCGTTTTACCTTCTCGGCGACGGCAGCAACGTCATCGTCTCCGACGCCGGCTACCGCGGGCTGATACTGCGCTACGAGGCTAGCGCCGTCGAGATGCAGGACGGCCTCGTCTATGCCGAAGTCGGCGCACCGCTCCAAGCCTTGGTCGACTTCTCCATCGCTCAAAGTCTTCAGGGGATCCAAACCCTGGAGCGCATTCCCGGCTCGGTCGGCGGAGCCGTCTACGGCAATGCCGGCGCCTACGGACGCTCGATGCACGAGAGCGTTGCCCGCGTGCGCTTTCTTGACGGCGATGCTGTTCGCGAGTTTGACAACCCGGGCTGCGAGTTCGAGTACCGCGAGAGTATCTTTAAGCGGCGCAAGGACTGGATCGTCCTCTCGTGCTCGCTAGAGCTCGAAACAGGCGACCGCGCCGAGCTGACCAACGAGGCGGGGAATATCCGCGCCATCCGCGACGAAAAATTCCCGCCGACAATGCGTTGCGCCGGCAGCATCTTCAAGAATCTGTACTTCGAGCGTCTGCCCGCGTCCGCGCAAGAATTGGTCCCCGACGCCGCCGTGCGAGGCGGCAAGGTCGCCTCGGCGTTCTTTCTAGAGAAGGTCGGCGCCAAAGGCATGCGCCAAGGCGGCATCGAGATCGCCTCTTACCATGCCAACGTCATTTACAACGCCGGCGGCGGCACGGCCAGCGAGCTGCGCTCGCTGATCGCCGAACTCAAACGCCGCGTTCGTGAACAATTCGGCTTCGAGCTTGAGGAAGAGGTGCAGTACGTGGGATGATCCGGGACAGTACGCTAGATGCCACGCAACCAGAGCGTCCCAAGGTTCCTGGAATTCTTCGCCGGCGCGGGGCTCGTTCGTCAAGGATTGGAGCCGAACTGGCGATGCGTTTTCGCGAACGACAATAACCCGAAAAAGCAAGCCGTCTATACCGAAAACTTCGGCTCGGCAGAGTTTTGTCCCAAAGACGTACGAGAATTGGCCGCTTCAGACCTGCCCGACGCGGAGCTAGCGTGGGCATCCTTTCCATGCCAGGACCTATCCCTTGCTGGTTGGCAGCGCGGAATGATCGCTGCAAGAAGCGGAACGTTTTGGGCTTTTTGGCGATTACTCCGAGACCTAAAGGCCCTGGGGAGACTACCTGCGGTAATGGTTCTCGAGAACGTCGTAGGCGTCTTGCAGGGAGAGGACTTCGTCGGTCTTTGCCAGGCCCTTGCGGCTCTCGACTCACAATTTGGTGCGCTTACGGTCGATGCCCGCCACTTCACGCCCCAATCCCGTCCAAGAGTGTTCTTTGTAGCGAGT
>CAZYOX010000045.1:0-17007 GCA_964649285.1 uncultured Bryobacterales bacterium
GGCGCACGCGACAGCACAAGATAACGCCCTGCTGAACCTCGGCCGCAAGAATCTGGGGATGTTGCTGTTCCTCGTCACAGACGCGCTTACTTTCTCGGCTCTACTAATCTCTTACAGCTATCTTAGGTTGGCCAACGATTGGCCGCATCCGTTCGAATTTTCCCCAGCCATCATCTTTTCGTCGGTCATGACTCTCGTGTTGTTGTCGAGCAGCCTAACGATGGTGTTCGGCGTCGCAGCCGCTCATGAGGGCGACCGGGCGCGGGCGATGAAGCACATTCTGCTCACGGCTCTGGGCGGGGTGATCTTCGTCGCGTTGCACTTGATGGAGTGGCGGCACCTGATCGAAGAAGGCGTCACTCCTTTCTCGAATCCCTGGGGCGCTCCGCTCTTTGGCGGGACGTTCTATCTGATCACTGGCCTGCACATGACGCACGTAGTTGTCGGCGTCGTCTATCTCAGCGTGATCGCTTTCGGTTTCGTACGCGGAAAATTCGACGGCGAAGACGTTGAAGTCGCTGGCCTCTATTGGCACTTCGTCGATCTGGTGTGGATGTTCGTCTTTCCGCTGATCTACTTGCTGTCGGTGGCGCCGAGCGCTTAGGAGAATGAGTATTGGCCGCTAACGCAAGTTCAACCAACGGAGTGATGCTCAAGGTCTGGGCGGGTCTTCTCGCGCTGACGTTAATCGAAGTGCTGCTGGCCTACGTGCAGCTCACGCCAGGATTGATGCTGGCGTTGCTGATGACCTTCTCCGTCGCCAAGGCCGCCATGATCATGGGCTACTTCATGCACCTGAAGTTCGATAAGCCGGCGCTGACTTGGATGCTGGTTCCTCCGCTGGTTGCCTGCATCGTGGTAATGATCGCCTATCTTTTGCCCGACAGCCTGCGCGTGTTGAGCCTTAGGCCATGAAGCGGCTGTTCACAATCCTGTTGCTCTGCTTCGCCGGCCTAGTCTCCACTGGAACGCTGGCGGCGCAGTGCGCGATGTGCCGCGAGGCGGCCGCCGCACAACACGAACGCCAGGCCGTAGCCTTCAACCGCGCCATACTCGTCCTGGGCGCCCCGCCGGCCTTGGTTTTCGCCGGGGTCGGCTTGGCTCTGTGGCGCCGCCGTGACAACCGTAATTCGGCCTCGAAGAGCGCTGGGCTACAGTGGTAGAGTGAGCGCGAAGAGCATTTACGAACAGGTCCTCTCCAGCATCGGCCAAGCCTTTGCCGCGCCACCCGCTGCGCGCCTAAGGCCCTCCGCAGCGGTCGCCCTGTGGCGCCGCAATGAAAAGAAGCAAATCGAAGTTTTCTGGGTACGTCGTTCCTCGATCCTGAAATTCATGGGCGGCTGGCACGCATTTCCGGGCGGCGGAATCAGCGCAGCCGATCTCTCGGCGCCCGTCACGGGGTTGCCGATCGGAATCGATGCCGCCTATGACGACGAAGACGTTCCCGGCGCCGACGGAATCGACTTGCGGCCGACGCTGATCGACGGACTGCTCAGCTGCGCCATTCGCGAGCTCTTCGAAGAAACCGGCGTATTGATCCACAATGGCCAAGCGAAGCCTTCGAATGAAGCCTTGGAAGGGGCGCGCCGCAATCTCCTCGACCGCAAGGTCCCATTCGACAAGGTACTGGAGAGCCTGGGCGTTACGCTCGACGCCTCGGCGCTCACCTACGCCGGCCGTTGGGTGACGCCGCCGTTTTCGACGATTCGCTTCGATACGCGGTTCTTCCTGCTGGACTGGCCTAAGGATCGGCCGGTCCAACCGGAAGTTTGGACCGGGGAGTTGGATCAAGGCGAATGGATTACCGCCGCGGAAGCGTTGCAGTGCTGGCGACGCGCCGAGGTGCTGTTGCCTCAACCCGTGCTTCAGATACTCCGCGTGCTGCATGAAGACGGGCCGAGAAAAGGCCTGCCGCGCCTATTGCCCGGCGCGGAGCACGGCCCCTCCCCACATCGCGTCGAGTTCCGCCGTGAAATTAGCGCTGTCCCTCAACGGACGGCCACCTTGCCGCCGGCCACCCATACCAGCGCTTACCTAATTGGTCGCAGGGAAGTCATCATCGTCGATCCGGGCGCGGAAACTCCGGAAGAACTCGATCGGCTCAAACGCGCTGTGCGTTCCGTCGCACTGCAGGACGGCGGTCTGGTCAAGGCTATTTGGCTCACGCATCATCATCCTGATCACGTCGGCGGAGCGCTGGCGATGAAGCAGGCCGTGGGCGCCCCCATCGGCGCACATCCGCTCACTGCCCAGCATCTGGAGGCGCGCGGCATCGAAGTGGACCAACCGCTGCATGACGGCCAGATCGTGGTGCTGGCCGGTGATCCTCCGGTAACGATACGGGTGATCCACACGCCGGGCCACGCCCGGGGACACTTGTCGTTCTTCGTCGAAGAGACCAAGTCGCTCCTGACCGGCGATATGGTGGCCGGTCATTCGACGATCATCATCGATCCTCCCGAAGGCGACATGACTGCCTATATGGAGTCGCTGCAAAAACTTGCCGCGCTTGAGCCTAAGGTCCTGCTGCCCGCGCACGGCGCAATGATTGCCAATGGAGTCGAGCGCCTCAATGCGCTTTACGCTCATCGCTTACGGCGGGAGCAGCAAGTGTTGGAAGCCTGGCGTCAAGGCCTGCGCGACCCGGTCGAGATTCTGCCCGCCGTCTACACGGACATCAGCGTTCACGAATACCCGATGGCTGAGCGCCAGATTGCCGCGCATATCGAGCGGCTACAGCGCCTTGGCACTATTTAGCTTGCGGTGGACGTCGCCGATTTCACCTTCGAACTGCCCGAAGAGTTGATTGCCCAAGCTCCGTCGCCCGAACGAGATGGCGCGCGCATGCTGGTTGTCGACCGCAAAAAGGGCATCTGGCAAGATCGCGCCTTTCGCGACTTTCCGTCATACATCCTTGCCGGGGACCGGCTCGTCGTCAACAACACCCGCGTTATGCCCGCTAGACTGTTCGGTCGCCGCACCGGCGCAGCGGAGGCTCTGCAGCAGCCCACCGGCGTGGTCGAAGTCTTGCTCTCGAAGCCTTTAGGCGGTTCGCCTCCGCGCTGGGAAGCGCTAGTGCGTCCGAGTAAAAAGCTCGACATCGGCCAATGCATCGTCTTCCCCGAAGGCCTGGAAGCGCGCGTCACGGACAAGGGCGAGCACGGCCTGCGCACCTTGGAGTTCAACTCCAGCGCGGATTTCCACGAGAAGATCGAGCGCATCGGCCATATGCCGCTGCCGCCCTACATCCGCCGCGCAGACGTCGCAGCGGATCGGCAACGCTACCAGACGGTCTATGCCTCAACGCCAGGCGCGGCCGCCGCCCCGACCGCGGGTTTGCACTTTACCGATCAGGTGCTGGCCCAATGCCGCGAACGCGGCGCGGAAATCGTCGAAGTCACTCTGCACGTCGGCCTGGGGACGTTTCAGCCCGTGCGCGTCCAACACGTCAGCGAACATCGCATGCACTCGGAACGCTTCGAACTCTCCGCGGCAGCCGCGGAAAAGTTGCATGCCGCCGGCGGGCGCATTATCGCCGCCGGAACCACGGCAGTGCGCACACTCGAGACGGCCGCGCAACGCGGCGACGGCATAGTCCAGGCGTGCTCGGGCGAAACGGATATTTTCATCTACCCCGGCTACCGTTTCCAAGCCGTCGACGGCTTGTTGACGAATTTCCATCTGCCTGAATCCACGCTGCTCATGCTGGTCTGCGCATTTGCCGGGATGGAACTGGCGCTCGAGACCTACCGGCACGCCGTCAAAGAACGCTACCGGTTCTTCTCCTACGGCGACTGTATGTTGATTCTCTAGACGCGCTGCAGGTCTTCGGGAAAGACGGCAATCCCTGGGGGCGGCGGAAATAGGCTGCGCAGTAACTCGAGCCGCCGCCGCAAAAATCGGCTGGGCAGCTGCCGCGGTCCGGATTCCACGTCCAAGTCGCAGCATAGCCCATGCAAGTAGAGCGTCAGCGTATCGATCATGGCCTCCCGGGCATAACCTCGAAACGCCTTGGTATTCTTGGCGGGGTCCGCCTGACGGCTCAGAAGTTGGTCCTTGAGCTTCCAACTCTCGTCGTCGACTTCGCCGCGAACATCATTGCGCAGCTCTTCACGAAGCAGCGCATAGAACTGCCCGGTTAGCTCCTCGTCGGCGCGGTCGACTACCAGAGTCGCCAACTCGTAGTAAAGCGCGTCGTGATAGTCGGCGACGTCCTCGTCCTTGGACGCGAGGAAAATGTAATCCTTGCCGGCCTCGTGTACGTGCGTTGAGACAATACGCCGTGCGTCAGCGGGCTTCTTGAAGGCCAGCAGCGGGCCGCCGGCGGCCTTGCCGTGGGGCCTTTCCAGGTATGCCGCAAGCACGATGTGCAACTGCGGCAGAATCGACGCAATCACCGGCGGGGTCGCCGAAGCGGGGTCGTGGATCATCCGCTGCAGGTCGACGTCTTCCTGAGGCGTCACGGAACAGTAACTGATAGAGCCGCTCACCGGAATCATCTGTTCGCTCGCAGCGGCGGCGAAGGACGCAACAGAGATGTCGGAACTAGGGGGAATCGAGCCGCTCATCGGGAAGTCAAAATCGAACCCAATTGTATCAACAAGCCTGCGGTTCTCTTCGCGGAGGCGCCACACCCAGCCGGCCAAAAGTCTTTTGTATGAGTGGGATTCGCTAAGATGAGCGAATCGGAGGACAGTTCTCCATGTTCAAGTTTTTGGCCCTGGCGATGATGATTTCGCTGCTTTCTTGCAGTCCGCAATCGAACGTCGAGCAGCAAATTTTCCCCTATCAGTCTGAGGTCTACGACCTTCCCAACGGTTTGCGCGGAGTGGTTGTCGACAGCGGCTACCCCAATTTGGTCGCGCTGTATATCGTCGTGCAGGTGGGGTCGCGGAACGAAGTCGAGCCGGGCCGTTCGGGTTTCGCGCACCTGTTTGAACATATGATGTTTCGCGGCACCGAGCGCTTTCCTTCCGAAAAATGGGAAGAGATTATGCAAGGCGCGGGCGCCCAAACCAACGCCTATACCACGGATGATCGCACCGTTTATCACGCGGTCTTCGCGAAAGAAGACCTCGAGAAGATCTTGGAGCTGGAGGCGGACCGCTTCCAGAATCTCAAGTACACCGAAGAGCAGTTCCGTACCGAAACGCGCGCCGTGTTGAGCGAATACAACAAGAACTTCGCCAATCCGTTCCGCAAGCTCGACGAAGCGCTGCGCGACACGATTTATACGCAGCACACCTACAAGCACACCACGATGGGGTTTCTCAAAGACGTCGAAGCCATGCCCGATATGTATGAGTACGGTCTGCAATTTTTCGATCGCTACTATCGGCCCGAGTACACCGTGGTCAGTATCGTGGGCGATGTGGATTTCGCGCAGTCCAAGGCGCTGCTGGAAAAATACTGGGGCGGCTGGGAGCGCGGTTCCTACAAAGTCGATATCCCCGCCGAGCCCGCTCAGCAGGAGCCCAAGCGCGCGAACGTGGAGTTCCATGCGCCGACGTTGCCCTTCACCGAGATCGCCTACCGCGGGCCGGCCTATGACGATGAAGTGATTGATTCCGCCGTGCTCGACGTCATTTCCTTCCAGGCCTTTGGCGAGAATTCGCCGATCTATAAGAAGCTGGTCATCGAAGAGCAGAAAGTCGACGCTTTTTTCACCGACTATCCTGATCACGTCGACCCCTACCCCTTCGGCATCGTCGCCCGCGTCAAAGATCCGAACGACTTGGACTACGTGGAGTCGCAAATCTTGGGCGTGATCGAATCGCTCAAGACCACGCCGGTTCCCGCTGATGAGTTGGCCGCCGTAAAATCGCATCTGCGCTATCAGTTCGCTCTGTCGATGAACTCCACTGCGGCCATTGCCGACACGTTGGCGCATTACCTCGGCTTGCGGCGCGACCCCGAGACCATCAACAAGCGCTACCGCCTTTACGATGCGGTGACGCCGCAAGACATTCAAACCGTGGCGCAGAAATACTTCAAGCCTGAAGGGCAAACCATCGTACGACTCGGTCCGGCGATGGACGGCATGCCGGCGGGGGATCAATGAGTTTCCGCAAATTTCTTCTCGCTTCTGCCTTAGCCGTTTCGCTCTCCGGAATCGCGTCCGCCGCCGAAACGCTGCTGCAGCCTAGCAACTCGCCGCTCATCTCGTTCCGCATCTTGTTCCGTACGGGCGCCGCCTCTGACCCCAAAGGCAAAGAGGGCGCCGCTGCCCTCACCGCCTCGCTGCTCTCAAGCGGCGGAACAGCCAAGCGCACCTACGACCAGCTTGTCGAACAGATGTTCCCCATGGCCGCCTCGGTGGGCGCCCAAGTCGACAAGGAGATGACTGTCTTCTCCGGCACAACTCACATCGAGAACCTCGAAGCTTATTATTCGACTCTCAAGGAAATGCTGCTCGAACCCGGATGGCGCGAAGACGACTTCCGGCGCCTGAAGGACGACGCGATTAACTTCCTGCGCATCGGTCTGCGCGGCAACAACGAAGAGGAGCTAGGCAAAGAGTATCTCTATCTCAAGATCTACAATGCCGAGCACCCCTACGGACATCACAACGTCGGCACGGTCGCAGCGCTTGAGGCCATGACCGTCGGCGACTTGAAGGACTTCTACGGCGCGAACTACCGCCGCGACAACGTCGTCATCGCCATCGCTGGCGGCTATCCGGCGGACTTTCCGGCTCGAGTGAAAGCTGACTTCGAAACGCTCCCGGAAGGCACGCCAGGTGCCGTGGAGCTGCCTGCGCCCGCCCAAGCCAAAAAGATCGCGCTGCACATCTTGCAAAAAGACACCCGCTCAACGCTGCTGTCGATCGGCTTTCCCATCGATGTGACGCGATCCCATCCGGATTGGCCCGCGCTCAAGCTGATGGAATCCTACTTCGGGCAGCACCGCTCGTCCAAGAGCCACTTGTTCCAGCAGATCCGTGAGATACGCGGCATGAACTACGGCGACTACGCCTACATCGAGTACTTTCCGCGCGGCATGTTTCTCACCGAGCCCGATCCAAATCTGGCTCGCCGTCAGCAGATCTTCCAAATCTGGATTCGACCCGTGCAGCCCGAGAACGGACCTTTCGCACTCAAGATCGCCCTGTATGAGCTCGACAAGCTGATTCGCGAAGGCCTAAGTGAAGAAGACTTCGAATCGACCAAACTGTTCCTATCGAAGAACGTCAACTTGCTCACACAAACCCAAACCGATCAGCTCGGATACGCGCTCGACAGTCAATACTACGGCACGCCCGAGTTTAATTCGTGGTTCAAGGAGAAACTCAACGGACTGACCCGCGAAGCTGTGAATAAGGCCATCAAGGACCATTTGCGGGCGACCGACTTAGACGTTGTCGTCATCACGCAGGATGCCGCTGGTTTCCGCCAACGAGTCCTGTCTAATGACGCTCGTCCTGTTTACGCCTCGCCTCCGCCCGAGCAAGTCCGAGCCGAAGACTTGCTGATCCGCAACTACAAGCTCGACCTGGGCGCGATCGAGATCGTCCCCGCGGATACGATCTTCGAGTAACGCAGCGCATGCCGATCGACCCCTCCGCCCAAGTCGCCGAGTCGGCTCGTATCTCGCCCGGCGCCGTCATTGGCGCCGGCGTGCACATCGCCGACTTTTGCGTTATCGAAGACGACGTCGTCATCGGCGATCAGTGCAGCCTAGAGCCGCACGTTTACATCAAGCGTTGGACCACGCTGGGCAAGAACAACGCCATCTCCGCTGGAACCGTGCTTGGCACGGACCCGCTGGACAAGAAGTTCACCGCCGAGCGCAGTTATCTGGTGATTGGCGACGACAACGTGATCCGCGAACACTACACGATCAGCCGCGGCACGAAGCCCGAGTCATCGACCGTTATCGGCAACCGCAACTACATCATGACGTCGGGCCACATCGCGCATAACTGCATTGTCGGCGACGACAATGTCATCGCTAGTTGCGCGCTGGTCGCCGGCTACGTCGAGATCGGCAACCGCGCGTTTCTCTCCGGCGGCGTGGTTGTGCACCAGTTCTCGAAGATCGGCGATCTGGCGATGATTGGCGGCAACACACGCGTCAACAAGGACGTGCCGCCTTACTTTCTCTATAGCGGTTTCGATGTCACCCCCATGGGCGTCAACGCCGTTGGGCTGCGCCGCGCGGGCTTCACCCCAAGCGACCTCTCGCAACTCAAGAAGGCCTTCCGCCTGTTGTTCCTCTCGCGACTGGAGCTCAATGAAGCCGTGGCGCAAGTCGAGGCCCAGTGTGCGGGGCCGCACGTCGACAACCTGCTGACCTTCGTGCGCAGTTCCGAGCGCGGCATCTGCCGCCGCAACGGTTAACGCGCGTTGCTTCGCTAAAATGGTTGTCTCACGCGGAGTCCTACGCAGCGACGGAACAATCCATGGAATATCGCAAACTGGGCCATTCCGGCCTGCATGTACCGGTGCTGAGCCTCGGTACAGGCACGTTCGACGGCGGCAACGAATTCTTCAGCAGATGGGGCGACACCGGCGTCAAAGAAGCGTCGCGCATGATCGACATCTGCCTAGATGCAGGCGTCAACTTTTTCGATACCGCTAACACCTACTCCGCCGGCGGATCCGAAAGAGTGCTGGGCAAGGCGATCGAAGGTAGACGGGATAAAGTCCTAATTTCCACCAAGGCTACCTTCCCCGTGGGCGATGGCCCGAATGACCGCGGCTCTTCACGGCACCACCTAATCCGCGCTTGCGAAGACAGCCTGCGCCGTCTCGAGACGGATTACATCGATCTCTACTTCATGCACGGCTTCGATGCGATGACGCCGATCGAAGAGACTCTGCACGCCCTCGACGACCTCGTCCGCTCCGGCAAGGTGCGCTACATCGGCTGCTCCAATTTCTCCGGTTGGCACGTCATGAAGGCGCTGGCAACCTCCGAGAAATATGGCCTGGGACGCTACGCCGTCTACCAGGGCTACTATTCGCTCATTGGCCGCGACTACGAGTGGGAACTGATGCCGCTCGCGCTCGATCAGAATCTCGGGCTGATGGTCTGGAGCCCGCTCGGTTGGGGTCGCCTCACGGGGAAGATCCGCCGCGACAAGCCCATGGGAGAAGGACGCATCAAGTCAGGAGGCGACATCGGCGGCCCGCAGATCGACGACGAATACCTCTATTCCGTGGTCGATGTGTTGCTTGAGATCGCCGAGGAGACGGGCAAGTCCGTGCCGCAGATCGCGCTCAACTGGCTGCTGCAACGCCCGTCAGTAGTGAACGTGGTAATCGGCGCACGCAACGAGAAACAGCTGCAAGACAATTTAGGCGCTATCGGATGGAGCCTGACGGCCGACCAGATGGCCCGCCTCAACAAAGTCAGCCATCGCCACCCCGCCTACCCCTACTGGCACCAAATGGGTTTCGCCAGCAACAACCCGCCGCCTGTCGAGTGGTAGCGACTGCAAGGACCGGCATCCGTGCCGGTACCCTGCCGCGCACAACCTTCGATCCCAATCCCCACGTCCTTAAGTCCCTTTCAAGGGGCTCAGCCTCAGCCCGCTTCAGCGGGCCTCCCCAACATACAGGCTTCAGCCTCACCACAGTAAAATGGACAGCGTGACGCTCACAGTAAACGGCGAATCCGCCCCCGCCGGCGCTCTCGAGGCCGAAATCGGCGCCCTCATGGGACGCTTCCGGCAACTCTCGCCGGAACAACTCCGGCAATACGGCTTTTCATCTCCCGACGCGATGCGCGCGAAGGCCATAGAGTGGGCCCAGGAAAACGTGGTCGAGCGTATGCTGCTGCGTCAAGAAGCCCTCAAAGACGCCGAACCCGTCTCCGAAGAAGCCGTGCAAAAGGCCGTCGATCAAGCAATCGAGCGCTTCGGCGGCAAGGAGAAGCTTGCAGAAGCCGGGCATACAGAAGAAGAACTGCGCCAGGATGCCGAAGCCGAGGTCAAGGTCCAGAAGCTCATCGACACCCTCACCGCGCATCTCAAACCGCCCAAGCAAAAAGACATCGCCGAGTTTTACCGCAAGCGCCGCGATCAGTTCCGTGTACCAGAAAGCGTCAACGCCGCACACATCCTCAAGACCGTCAACGAAGAAGCCAGTGCGGAAGCCGCCAAGAAGGCCATCGACGAGGCGAAGGCCGAGCTCGACGCCGGCGCCGACTTCGCTGCGGTTGCAGAGAAGCACTCCGACGCCCCGGCAGACCTCGGCTGGTTCCCTCGAGGCCGCATGGTTCCCCGCTTCGACGAAGTGGTCTTCAGTCTTAAGGCAGGCCAAGTCAGCGCCCCTTTCAAGACCACCTTTGGCTTCCATATCGTCAAGGTCTTCGACACCCGACCCGAGAACCAACCCTCGCTTAGCGAAGTGCGCGATTGGATCGAGCGCGAGATCATGACCCAGAAGCGTAACGAAGTGGTGGAAGCCTTTATCGACAAAGTGCGCGCCACGGCCGCCGTCGAGTTCGACCCGAATACCGCCTAATGCCCCAACCTCCCAAGAAGGCCTGCTGCGCGCCCACCAAGGAGCACGCCGCGCGCCTCGAAGAGTCGCGGGTCGCCTCACAGACGCGACGCCGCACCACTGCGGGAGACACAGCCGGCATGCTGCGCCTCGAAGGCGGCAAATTTCTGATGGGCACGGATCATGCCAAAGGCTTTCCGGCGGACGGCGAAGGCCCGGTGCGTCAAATCGTCGTCGACCCTTTCTGGATCGATGCTCATCCCGTCACCACTGAAGAGTTCGCACGCTTCATCAAGGCGACCGGGTACCAGACGGATTCTGAGCGATTCGGCTGGTCGTTCGTCTTTCAAGGCCATTTCTCCGCCGAGCGTTACAAGCAACTGGTCGAGGACACTGTGCTCGCCGCGCAATGGTGGTGCAAGGTCCCGGGAGCCGACTGGGCGCATCCTGAAGGCCCCGGCTCGTCCCTTGAAGGCCTTGAGAATTATCCCGTCACGCACGTCTCGTGGGACGACGCGGCCGCCTATGCCGAGTGGGCCGGTAAGCGTATCGCCACCGAGGCGGAGTTCGAGTACGCGCAACGCGGCGGCAGCGAGCAGCAGCTCTTCTGGTGGGGGGATGATCTCGAACCCGGCGGCAAGCACATGTGCAACGTCTTCCAAGGCCGCTTTCCCGAGCACGATACAGCCGCTGATGGGTATGCGGGCGTGGCCCCGGTCGACGCCTTTCCTGCTAACGCCTTCGGAATGCTCTCTTCCATCGGCAATGTCTGGGAGTGGACGGCAGACTGGTTTAGCCCCGACTATCACATCGACGCGAATGCTTTTAATCCCGTCGGCCCCCCGAACGGCACGCGCCGCGTGATGAAGGGCGGTTCGTATCTGTGCCACGAGTCCTACTGCAACCGCTACCGGCTTGGCGCGCGCACCGGCAACACGCCAGACAGCGCCGCGGGCAATATCGGTTTCCGCTGCGTACGCGATATCTGATGGCCTCGTTCGACTTCGCGATTGAGGCGCTGCTGGACCAATGGGCGCCGCGCATCGGCCGTCCTACTTGCGGCCCAGGATGTTCGAATTGCTGTGAGCGGACGACGATATTCCTCTCCTCGGCGGAGACGCTGCGTATCGTCGACCGCCAGCCGCCAGATGAGGCGCAAGCGCTGCGGCTGCAAACGCTCGACTTCAGCAGCGCCGCGAGCGCTCGCAACTCGCTGATCGACCTGGGGCCCTGCGTGTATCTCGATGAGGCTAAGCGCTGCAGCGTATACGAAGCTCGCCCGGACGCTTGTCGCGCCTGCCATGTGTGGCACTCGGCCAACTTCTGCGGACGCGAAGACTACGACATGTGCACGCCCGCTGAACTCAACGCCTTGCGCGTCGATCGCATTCACGAGCTGATGCTCGCCGAGTTCGCAGCAGGCCGTCGCCCCTTCTGGGGACAACTGCTGCCTATGACCGTCGTGCTTAGCGAACATCGCGAGCGCTATCTGCGAGGCGAAGATCTGCGATCGCTCATCGACCCGAGATGGCTCGCGACGGAGTTGATTGAGTTCCCTTCCTACGATGAACTCGAGCGCGAACGAGTCCGGCTCGCGCAGGAGTTCGCAACCGAAGAAAACCCCATGGGCTATCCGCGCGCTGAGGACGCGCCGAACCGCGCCTTCCTCACGGCATTCCCTCAGGACTAGGCGTCGCCGATGGCTGCGGAAACGTAGCCAGGAATCGCGGCGATGGCCGGATTTTCCAGCGCCAACCCGATGAATCCGTCCGGACGTACAAGAATTGCCATCGGATCATCGATCCCCAACTCGTCGAACAACACAGGCGCGGCGGAAGCCGATAGCAATTCTTGACGGACCGTAATCCCCGTAAGTCCCGCCGGCAGCGCGCCATAACCCAGCCAAAGCAAGCAGGGGCCCCCTCGAAGGAGTTCATGCAACCGCTCGACGCCGTCGATTCCACGCACCACACAATTCGGCGCCCGTTGACCGACCAGCCGATGCGCGACCGGGAAAAGCGGAGAGTCGCGGTAGCGGATATCGAGCATCGACATGCGTCGCTGGATTCTCCCCGTCAGCGGCGCTATCTTCAATCCTGCTCGAGCAACGTGAGTGAAGAAAAAGCGGCTCCAGCTTCCCCCTTCGACGAGCCCACGCGTCAAGACGTCGGTTGTCCGGTTCACATATCGCCGGACGGCGTCTTGGCGCTCGACGTCATACGACGAAAGCAGCTTCTCCGCATCGCCGCCGTTGAGCGCCCGAGCCAGCTTCCAAGCGAGGTTGTGTGCGTCCTGTATGCCTGAATTCATCCCTTGTCCGCCCGCGGGACTATTCAGGTGTGCCGCATCGCCGGCCAAGAGGACGCGATTGCGCCGAAACGAATCGCAAACGCGCGAATGGATGTCGAACGTGCTCGTCCAAATGCCCTTATAGCTCACGTCCCCGAAAACGCTGCGAACCCATACATCGAGTTCCTCATCATCGATCTTCCGGTCCTTGGCCGCTGCCGAACCGATCGCCACAATCCGCCAGAGTTCTTTCTCTAAACGCAGCCCAATCAGCGGTCCATCCCCCGTGCCGACGCGTGGCCATGGGATGTCTCCTGCCGCGAGTTGAACGTCGGCTAGAGCGACATGGGCCGAGTAAGTCTTTCCCCGCAGTTGGAGCCCCAGCTTCTCTCGGACGCGGCTATGCGCGCCGTCACAGCCGACGAGATAAGACGCACTTATGGAAGTCTCACCGCTGGGAGACGCGATGCGGGCTATGACGCCTTCGGCCGTTTCGCTCCAGTCGAGCAACTCGGAGGAGAAGCGCACGTCCGCCAGCGGTTCATCGCGCAAGATCCCCGCCAGAATGGCCTCCGTCTTGCTCTGCGCCAGGATCAGGATGCCGGCGTGCGGAGTCGTCCCTCGCAACGAGTCGAAGGAAGTCTCCACCCTGGGCTCCGGGTCGCCCACCGTCCAAATGCCTACGTGGGAAAGGAATGTCCCGGCTGAAATGAACTCGTCGGCGACGCCCCAACCATCGAAAATCTCCAACGTGCGGGTCCAAATCCCTGGGGCCCGCGACTTCTCGCTGGTCGAGGGGTTCTTCTCGATGATCACGCTTCGCACGCCGCAGCGCGCCAGGCCCAGCGCTAGCGACAGCCCGACTGGGCCGGCTCCGGCGATGAGGACCTGCGTTCGGTCTGGCATCGAAATCTAAGAAACGCGCTTCTCGGCGATCTCTTCCAGCAGCGGCCCGAGAAACTCTTCCACCGTCACTTGGCCCTTATCGCCCGCCTTGCGCTCGCGTACGGCGACCTTACCCGCTTCGGCTTCTTTAGCGCCGACGACGAGCATATAGGGAACTTTCTCAAGCGTCGCCTCGCGAATCTTGAAGCCCACCTTCTCGTTACGTTCGTCGACTTCGACGCGTACGCCGGCGGCTTTCAGCTTGTCGGCCACCGAGCGAGCGTAGTCTAACTGCGCGTCAGTGATCGGCAACACCTTTACCTGCAGCGGCGAGAGCCAAGTCGGGAAAGCGCCGGCGTAGTGTTCAATGAGCACGCCCATGAAGCGCTCGACCGATCCGAGCAAGGCGCGGTGGACCATGTAAGGCCGGTGCTTGGCGCCGTCGTCGGCGACATACTCCAACTCAAAGCGCCGCGGCAGGTTGAAGTCGAACTGTACGGTTGACAACTGCCACGAACGGCCAATTGCATCGACCATCTTGATGTCGATCTTCGGGCCGTAGAACGCCGCCTCGTCGGGCATCACTTTGGCTTCGATGCCGCGCTTCGCCAGGGCGTCTTTGAGGCCTTTCTCAGCTCGTTCCCACTCTTCCGGATCGCCGGCGTACTTACCGCTAGCGCCGCCGTCCCAAGTGGAGAGTTCCACTTCATAGTCCTCGAAGCCGAAGGTCTTGAGCACGTCGAGTGCGAAATCCACGCAGCCGACGACTTCGTCCGTGACTTGCTCGGGCGTGCAGAAGATATGCGCGTCGTCTTGCGTAAAACCGCGCACACGCAGCAGGCCGTGCATTACTCCCGAGCGCTCGTAGCGATAGACCGTGCCGAGTTCGCCGAGGCGCACGGGAAGATCGCGATAGCTGCGCAGCGTGTCCTTGTAGATCAAGATGTGGAACGGACAGTTCATCGGCTTGAGTTGGTACTCGATGTCGTCCAACTCCATGGGTTTGAACATGTCGTCCGAGTAGAAATCCGCGTGACCGGAAATCTTCCACAGCTCGCGCTTCGCGACGTGGGGCGTGAACACCAGTCCGTAGCCGCGCGCCAGATATTGATCACGCAGCCAGTTTTCGATGAGCGTGCGGACCAGCCCGCCTTTCGGGTGCCAAAAAATCAGTCCAGGCCCGGCAGTATCTTGCACGGAAAACAGGTCGAGTTCTTTGCCCAGCTTGCGGTGATCGCGCTTCTTGGCTTCCTCCAGCTGATGGAGATATTTTTCGAGATCCTTCTTGGAAAAGAACGACGTGCCATAGACGCGTTGCAAGCGTTGGTTGCGCTCATCGCCCTTCCAATAGGAGCCGGCCACCGACATCAGCTTGAAAGCCTTGATGCGGCCCATCGACGGAATGTGCGGCCCGCGGCAAAAGTCGTTGAACTTCTCGCCGGTTTTGTAGATCGAGACCTTGGGGTCGTCGGTCTTCTCCGTGATCAGTTCGCACTTCATCGTGTCGCCCTGCTCTTGGTACAGCTTGAGCGCTTCTTCGCGATCCATCCACACGCGGCGGTTGGGCTCGTCGCGATCGACGATCTCTTGCATGCGCTGCTCGATCTTCTCCAGATCCTCCGGAGTGAACGGCTGATCGCGCTGCATGTCGTAGAAGAAGCCGGTGTCCGTCGGCGGCCCGACGCCCAGCTTCGTCTCGGGGTACAGTTCCAGCGTCGCCGCCGCCAGCAAGTGTGCGCTCGAGTGGCGGTAGACCTGCAGAGCTTCTTCGTCGCGCTCCGTCAGCAGGCGCAGTTTGGCATCGGCCGTGATCGGCTCGGTCAGATCAACCAGCTTGCCGTCGAGTTCGGCGACAAGCGCCGCGCTCGCCAACCGGGGACTGATCGACTCGGCGATTTGAAACGGGGTCGCGCCCGCTTCGACTTCTTTGACGCTGCCGTCCGGCAGGGTTACATGGACCATGGGACCTCTACGCCTATTGTTGGAAAAATCGGACCCCCGCGTCGAGGATCACTCAGCGATGGCCGTTCGCGCGCGCTCGGAGAGGATGTCCGCCAGCGCCGAATGGCCGTCGAGCGGCGGCGTGGAAACCAACTCCACGCCAGGAACCCCGGCGGCAGCCTCGGCGATCAACCGGGGCAAATCTTGCGTCAAGTGAACGCCCATCACCAGAAAGTACGGCGCCACGACAATGCGCGTAGCGCCCGCAGCGGCGAGATCCTTCACAGCCGCCGCCAGCGTCGGCTCGGCCAACTCCAAAAAGGCCGCCCGCCACCTACCGAAACCGCCCTTCTTGGCGGCAACAGCGGCAACCTTCTCGACGGCCTCATTAGCCTCAGCCCGCCGCGACCCATGAGCGAAAACAATCAGCGCATCCACAGCTCCAGTCTAGCTTGTAGCGTCAGCCTTGCAGCGACCGGGAAACAGTGGTCAACGGAAACCCTTCTCCGTTGCCTTCGAGTACCGCTAGAGGTTCTCTAACTCCTTCGTAACCGTAGCTTCACGCTGTGTCTCCCTGAACTCTATGCTCTCGTATGTGACTACCATGGAGACTTTGAAATTGTCGCCAGAAAGTAGGAGGGTAATGTCCGTGGCCGGAGTTCTCCATCTCCATCCAAGCGTAAGATGCCCTGCCGAAACGGCTAGTCCATAGCTCTTGGTGTCATCGCGGTAAAGGTCGTTCTTCCACACCGGCTGTACCTGTGCGGCCCCATATTTCTCACCAAGCAGTTCCGCCAATCGCGTAGCATCACTCAAGAAACCGGAAGGGTCCGAGTGTTCCTCCATGAACGAATAAGCGGCAACCGCCAACTTATTCGCGGCGAAAGAGTAGACCGCAATCGCCTTCATCGAGGCGATCTCTGTCGAGTAGGCAAGCGTAGATTCATCCTCGCTCGTTGGCGGCGCGCCCTCGGAAGCCTTCACCTCTTCACGCGATTGCCCCCAGCGAGTCCGCCTAAAGTCAAACTCGCCAGAGTACGAGCTGACCGTGACGAGCTTCTCTGCTGCACGTGCGGCTTCTTCCTCCCTGAACTCTCGAACGCTAGCAGATTCAATGAAAAGATCGTCAGGCGGGAGGGCCTGCGTTGCGGCCATCTGCTTTAGCGTTGCCAGGCCATCCTGGGTTCCTGCATACTTCCCGTAGACATTAGAAAGGTATTCCGCTACTTGCTTGCGGCCTTCTACAGGTAGCGCTCCCTCGCCGTCATAGACTGCGGCACGAGCAAATGAGAACAGGGCTAACTCGTTCTTATCAGGGTCACCTTGAGCCAGCACTACATTGCCGAGCCAGTAGGACACTTGCCCCAGACCTGGATTCATGCGGAGGACGGTCTTGAACTCCTGCTCCGCTTTGATGTTGTCACTACGCTGCATGTAGACCCAG